>NZ_JBFTER010000001.1:0-138914 GCF_047229345.1 Cellulomonas jepli
GCGCGCGGCCGCCCGGGCGCCACGGTCGCCGGTCGCACCACGGCCGCCGGTCGCACCACGGCTGCCGGCCGCACCACGGCTGCCGGTCGCACCGCAGCCCCCGGCTGCATGACGGCGGCCCCGGTCAGACGACGGCGCCCGTGTCGTCGTCCGCGTCGTCGCGCCGGTGGGGCATCCGCCAGAGCAGCGCCGCGACGCCGAGCACGAAGACGGCCGTCGCGGCCTGGATGATCGCGGCGGGGGCCGTGGGCCACGCCACGACGACCACGAGAAGGAAGATCGGCATCCCCGCGGCGGCGAACCACGCCATCGTCAGGAGCGGGTCGCCGCCCATCACGGGGCCGGGGTCGGGGGCGACGAAGTGCTCCTCGGCCTCGTCCGCCGCGTCGGCGGCGTCCATCTGGGTGGTCCCGTCCCACGACCGACCGGTGAGCTCGGGCGGCTCGTGCCGCTCGTGCTCGGCGTCGTCGGCGGCCGGACGGATGACGCGGGGGTCCGGGACCCCCGGGGCGACGGGGTAGGTTACGGCGGGACCCGCGGCCGTCCCGGTCGTGCTCGTGGGCCCGGACGTGCCGCCCACGGGGTCGTTCCCGCCGGTCAGGTCGGCGACGATCGCCGCCCAGCGCTCGTCGTCGGTGGGCTCGCGGGGCGCGTCGGGGACGGGCTCGGGGGTGGCGCCACCGGTGCCCTCCGCGGTGCCGGGAGTCGTCCCGGGATCGGGGACGGTGTCGTCGGGGTCGTCCGGGCGTGCGGCCATGAGAGCACTCTAGAGTCGGACATGCGGTGCGGGCCGCGCGGGACATCCCCGGGCGGCGTGGTCGAGAGGTGGCAGCTTGTTCTACTGGTTGATGAAGCGGGTCATGGTGGGTCCGCTCCTGCACCTCGTCTTCCGCCCCTGGGTCCGTGGCGCGGAGAACGTGCCGAGCGAGGGCGCCGCGATCCTCGCGAGCAACCACCTGGCGGTGATCGACTCGTTCGTGCTGCCCCTCGTGCTCGACCGCGAGATCGTCTTCATCGGCAAGTCCGAGTACTTCACCGGGACCGGCATGAAGGGGCGCCTCAAGGCCGGCTTCTTCCGTGGGGTCGGGACCATCCCCGTCGACCGCTCGGGCGGCAAGGCGAGCGAGGCCGCGCTGCGCACCGGGCTGAACCGGCTGCGCGAGGGCGGGCTGTTCGGCATCTACCCCGAGGGCACGCGCAGCCCCGACGGCCGCCTGTACCGCGGCAAGACGGGCGTCGCGCGCCTCGCGCTCGAGTCCGGGGCGCCCGTCGTCCCCGTCGTCATGGTGGGCACCGACGTCGCGCAGCCGCTCGGCCGGGTCATCCCCAAGCCGGTGCGCCTCGGCGTCGTGATCGGTGAGCCGCTCGACTTCAGCCGGTACCGCGGCATGGAGAACGACCGCTTCATCCTGCGGTCGGTGACCGACGAGATCATGTACGCGCTCATGAGCCTGTCCGGCCAGGAGTACGTCGACGTGTACGCCGCGACGCAGAAGGCCCGGATCGCGACGGGTCACCCCGCGGCGGCGCCCGTGGCCGAGTCCGGCCCGACGGCGCCCGGCGGCCGGCCCGCCCCCGACGTCCAGGTGCCGGGACCGCCCGAGGACGAGGCGAGCGCGTCAGTAGGATGATCCGGTCGGCGTCCGGGGCCTCCCGGGCCGGCGCCGATCGACCAGTCCCGCCGTCACGAACCCGGACCTTGGGCCCGACGACGGGCCACCGGGACGCCCCACCCTGTGGGCGCCAGCTGTGCAGAAACAACGAGAGGTGTGTCTCATGTCGGTTCGTCGCGTCGCGCTCCTGACCGCAGGCGGCTTCGCCCCGTGCCTGTCCTCGGCCGTCGGTGGCCTCATCGAGCGGTACACCGAGATCGCGCCCGAGATCGAGATCATCGCCTACCAGCACGGCTACCACGGGCTCCTGCGGGGCGACAAGATCGTCGTCGACGCCGAGGCCCGCGCGAAGGCCGGCCTCCTGCACCGCTTCGGCGGCTCCCCGATCGGCAACTCGCGCGTCAAGCTGACGAACGCCGCCGACTGCGTCAAGCGCGGGCTCGTCCAGGAGGGCCAGAACCCCCTGCACGTCGCGGCCGAGCAGCTCAAGGCCGACGGCGTCGACGTCCTGCACACCATCGGCGGCGACGACACGAACACGACCGCGGCGGACCTCGCGGCGTTCCTCGAGGAGAACGGCTACCACCTGACGGTCGTCGGCCTCCCGAAGACGATCGACAACGACGTCGTCCCGATCAAGCAGTCGCTCGGCGCCTGGACCGCGGCCGAGGAGGCCGCCGGCTTCGCGGCCAACGTCATCGGCGAGCACCGCTCGGGACCGCGCATGCTGATCGTGCACGAGGTCATGGGACGGCACTGCGGCTGGCTCACCGCAGCGGCGGCCGCGGAGTACCGGAAGTGGCTCGACGCGCAGGAGTGGGTGCCGAGCCTCGGCCTGACGCGGGAGCGCTGGGACATCCACGCGGTGTTCCTGCCCGAGCTCGCGCTCGACATCGACGCCGAGGCGGCGCGCCTCAAGACGATCATGGACGAGCAGGGCAACGTCAACATCTTCCTGTCGGAGGGTGCGGGCATGCACGAGATCGTCGAGCAGCTCGAGGCGTCCGGCGCCGAGGTCCCGCGCGACCCGTTCGGCCACGTCAAGCTCGACACGATCAACCCGGGCCAGTGGTTCGCGAAGCAGTTCGCCGAGAAGCTGGGCGCCGAGAAGGTCATGGTCCAGAAGTCGGGCTACTACTCGCGCGCCGCCGCGGCGAACGCCGAGGACCTGCGCCTCATCAAGTCGATGACGGACCTGGCGGTCGAGGCCGCGCTCAAGGGCGACTCGGGCGTCATCGGCCACGACGAGGAGGACGGCGACCGGCTCAAGGCCATCGCGTTCCCCCGCATCGCGGGCGGCAAGGCGTTCGACGTGTCGCAGGAGTGGTTCGGTGCGCTGCTCGCCGACATCGGCCAGCCGCTCGTGCCCGGCGGCCACTCGTGACCGTCGAGGCGGACCCGCAGGTGGTCGCGGGGCTCGACCACTGGCGTGAGCTCGTCGCGACGCAGCAGCCGCGCTGGCCGGACGCCGCGGACCTCGCGCGCGTCACGGACCGGCTGTCCGCCGTTCCGCCGCTGGTGTTCGCGGGGGAGTCCGACGCGCTGCGGGCCCAGCTCGCCGCCGCGGGCCGCGGCGAGGCGTTCCTGCTCCAGGGCGGGGACTGCGCCGAGACGTTCGCCGACGCGACCGCGGACAACATCCGCAACAAGATCAAGACGATCCTGCAGATGGCCGTCGTGCTGACGTACGGCGCGAGCCTGCCGGTGATCAAGATGGGCCGCATGGCGGGGCAGTACGCCAAGCCGCGCAGCTCGGACTCCGAGACGCGCGACGGGGTGACGCTGCCGGCGTTCCGCGGCGACATCATCAACGGCTACGAGTTCACGCCCGAGGCCCGCGTGCCGAACCCCGAGCGCCTGCTCGAGGCGTACCACACGTCGGCCTCGACGCTGAACCTGATCCGTGCGTTCACGACGGGCGGCTTCGCGTCGCTGCTGCGCGTGCACGAGTGGAACCGCGGGTTCACGGCGAACCCGGCGTACGCGCGCTACGAGGAGATCGCCGCGGAGATCGACCGCGCGATCCGCTTCATGGCGGCGTGCGGCGCCGACTTCGACGCGCTGCGCACGGTCGACTTCTTCTCGAGCCACGAGGGTCTGCTGCTCGACTACGAGCGTCCGCTCACGCGCATCGACTCGCGCACCGGGCTGCCCTACGACTGCTCGGCGCACTTCCTGTGGGTCGGGGAGCGGACGCGTCAGCTCGACGGGGCGCACGTCGACTACTTCTCGCGCGTGCAGAACCCGATCGGCGTGAAGCTCGGCCCCACCAGCACGGGGGACGACGCGCTCGCGCTCATGGACAAGCTCAACCCGACGGCCGAGCCCGGCCGGCTCACCTTCATCACGCGCATGGGCGCCGGCAAGATCCGCGACCTGCTCCCCGCGCTCGTGGAGAAGGTCGCAGCCGACGGCCGCCCCGTCACCTGGGTATGCGACCCCATGCACGGCAACGGCATCACGTCGGCGAGCGGGTACAAGACGCGGCGGTTCTCGGACGTCATGGACGAGGTCGCCGGGTTCTTCGAGGTGCACCGGGCGCTCGGCACCGTCCCGGGCGGCCTGCACATCGAGCTCACCGGCGACGACGTCACCGAGGTGCTCGGCGGGTCCGAGGAGATCGACGACGAGGGCCTCGGGCGGCGCTACGAGACCCTCGTGGACCCGCGCCTGAACCACCAGCAGTCGCTCGAGCTCGCGTTCCAGGTCGTGGAGCTGCTCCGCAAGGCGTGAGGTCCGGCCCTCCGGTCGTGACGACGGCGCGTGACCCGACGGGTCACGCGCCGTTCTCGTGCGCGGGCGGCGCTGGCGGCGGCGCCGTGCGCCGTGCGCGCGTTCCGGTGCCGGACGTCCGAGGTGGGGCGTCACCCGTCAGGCGTGGGACGTCAGACGTCCGGCGTCAGACGACGGTCAGGGTGATGGTGCTGCCCTTGGGGACCTTCTCGCCGGCGGGGGTGCTCTGCGAGCGCACGGTGCCGAAGATGCCGCCGAGCACGTTCTCCCGCTTCACGGCGAACCCGAGGGCCTTGAGCGCCGCCTCGGCCTCGCCGAACTGCTTGCCGGTGAGGTCGGGGACCGCGACGGGCTCGGGGCCCTGCGACACCGTGATCGTCACCGTGTCGGTCCGGTGCCCGGCGGTCCCGGCCTTCGGCTCCTGGGCGATCACCTTCCCCGCGGGGGCGGTGTCGGACCACGCGGGGACCGCCTCGGGCGCGAGCCCGGCGTCCGTGAGCTGCGTCGTGGCCTCGTCCTGGCTCGCGCCGACGACCGAGAAGATCGTCACCGGGGCGGGGCCGTCGGACAGCGTGAGCACGACGGACGAGCCGCGCTCGACCTGCTGGCCGGGCTCGGCCGACGCCTCGAGCACCGAGCCGAGCGGCGCGCTGTCGTCGTAGTGGTCCTCGCCCGGGGCGTACTCGGCGACGAGGTCGGCCGCCTCGAGCGCGGCCTGCGCGTCGGCCTGCATCGCCCCGACGAGCCCCTCCGGCACGGCGACGAGGTCCGGGCCCTTCGACACGGAGAACGTCACGGAGCCGTCCTTGCGGATCCGGTCCCCGGGAGCCGGGTCGCTCGCGAACACCGCGCCGACCGGGGCGGCACTGTCGAACGCGTCGACCGGCTTCCCTTCGAGCCCGTGCTCCTCGAGCGTCGCGAGCGCCTCGTCGCGCGTGAGGCTCATCAGCTCCGGGACGCGTGTGTAGGCGCCGGGGCCGGACGTCATGTACCACCACGCACCGGCGGCGGCGAGCACCACGAGCAGCGCGGTGACGACCAGCCACCGCCGTCGCCGGCCGGTGGGCCGGTCCGCGCCGGGCGGTGCGCCGTCGTGCCGGGTCGACGCCACGGTGCTGCGCAGCCCGGTGCCGATCGGCAGGGCCACGGTGCGGCCGGCCTCCGCGACGTCGAGCCGGGTCGTCTCGTCCTCGCGGCGCGCGGCGTCGAGCCCCGCGGACGTCTCGCCGGTCGCGAGGTCGTCGTCCTCCGCGGGCCGGGGGTCCGTCGCGCTCGGCAGGGTGATCGTGGGCGCGACCTCGGCCGCCCGGGCGAGCGTCGGCCCGTCGAGCGTCGCGCGCGTCCGGCGCAGCTGGTCGAGCGCCGCGGCCGCGTCCACCGGTCGGTCCTCGGGCTCGCGCGCCGCGAGCGCGGTGACGAGCTCGTCGACCTCGACGGGAAGCCACCGGACGAGGTCCGACGGTGCCGGGACGTCGGAGTTCACGTGCTGGAACGCGACCTGGATCGGCGTCTCGCCCGTGAAGGGCTGACGGCCGGTGAGCATCTCGTAGAGCAGGATCCCGGCGGCGTACACGTCGGTGCGCGCGTCGCTCGCGCCGCGCGTCACGAGCTCGGGAGCGAGGTAGGCGACCGTCCCGAGCACCGTGCCGGTCGTCGTCGAGGTCACCTCGGTCACCGCGCGCGCGAGCCCGAAGTCGGCGAGCTTGACGCGGCCGTCGACCGCGATGAGGACGTTCTCGGGCTTGATGTCCCGGTGCACGAGGCCGACGCGGTGCGCGGCTCCGAGGGCGTCGAGCACGCGCTCGAGGATCCCGAGCGCGTCGCCGACGGTCAGCGCGCCGCGCTCGGCGAGGTGGCGGCGCAGGTTGGTGCCGTCGACGTACTCCATCGTGAGGTAGCTGGTCTCGCCGTCGACGCCCTGGTCGAGCACGCCGACGAGCCCGGGGTGCGTGAGACGGGCCGCGGCGCGGGCCTCCCGGCGGAAGCGCGCGACGAAGTCCGAGCCGGCGCCGCCCTCGGCGAGGTGCGGGTGCATGACCTTGAGCGCGACGTCCCGGTCGAGGCGCCGGTCGACGGCGAGGTACACCGTCGCCATGCCGCCCCGGGCGATCCGGGAGACGACCTCGTACCGCCCGTCGACCAGGCGGCCCACGAGCGGATCGGTGACGGTGGCTCCCACGCGGGTGAGTCTACGGTCGCCGTGCCCTCACATCGTGGAGGCCGCGCCTCAGCGGAAGCGCGTCATGTGCGTCTGGATGTTCGCGACGTAGCGGCGCGTGTCGGCGTACATGCCGTTGCGCTGCACGGAGGACGCGCCCTGGTAGTAGCCGGCGATCGCGGTGGGCAGGTCGGGGCTCGTCCGCACGAGCGAGCGGAGGATGGCGACGCCCGCGACGACGTTGTCGTCCGGGTTCAGCAGGTCCAGCCTGCGCCCGACGAGCTGCGAGGCCCACTCCCCGGACGACGGGATGACCTGCATCGTGCCGATCGCGTTCGCAGGGGACACCGACGTGTGGTTGAAGCCGGACTCCTGGAAGGCGACGGCCTGCGCGAGCGAGGCGTCCACGCCCATCGAGCGCGCCGTCGCGGCGACCTTCGCCTGCATCTCGGCCTTCGAGGGGACCCCGGCAGCCAGCAGGGTGGCCTTGTTCGCGTTGGCGGCGGCCACGACGGGGCTCGCGTAGGTGCGCCCCGCGAACGTGTTCCCGACGAGCTGCGCGGCCGGGGCGGCGGCCGCGGGTGCTGCCGCGCCGGGGACGGCGAGCTTCTGCCCGACGCGGATGAACGCACGCTTGTCGAGGCCGTTCGCGCCCACGATGGCCTGGACCGTGGTGCCGTAGCGCTTCGCGATGCTCGAGACGGTCTCGCCGGAGCCGACCGTGTGCGTCGCCGCCGCCGCCGCGGCGGAGGCGGCGGCGGCCGGCGCTGCCGGAGCGGGCGCGGACTGCGCGGCACCGGGGACCGTGAGCGTCTGGCCGGCACGGACGAACGCCCGCGAGTCGAGGCCGTTCGCGCTGACGATCGCGGCCACCGTCGTGCCGTAGCGCTTCGCGACGTGCGACACCGTCTCGCCGCGCGCGACCGTGTGCGTCGCAGCGGCCGGGGCGGCAGCGGCGGGGGCCGCCGCAGGAGCCGGGGCGGCTGCCGTGGAGCCGGTCGGGATGACGAGCTTCTGCCCGATGCGGATGTGGGAGGCGTCGGCGAGGGCGTTCGCGCGGGCGAGTGCCGCGACGGTGGTCCCGGTGCGCGTCGCGATGTGGCTCACGGTGTCGCCGCTGCGGACCGTGTACTGCTCGTCGGCGTGCGCGGCGCTCGCCGAGGCGGCGACCGCGGCGGCGGCCAGCACGAGCGTCGCACCGGTGCCGGTCCCCACGCGGCGCACGAGTCGGGGGTCGATGCGCTGCGGGCGGGGCCGCGCGTCGACCGTGCGCGGACGTGGCGCGGCGGACGGGGCGGTGGCGTGCTGCGTCATGTCGACCTCGTGTGGCAGATGTGATGGATGGTGCCTGTGTGACTCGTGTGACTCGACTGCGAACGTAACCCAGGGAATGCGGGCGCGAAAGCGCCGTGCCGGAATTACGGCATTGTCATTTCCGCGCATACGGGTGATCTCCGGGGTGCGTACCCTGTGGCGGTGACTGAATCCACACCACTCGACCAGCTCGTCGGCTCCTGGCTGCCGCTGCCCGACGTCGCGGAACGCCTGGGCCTCGACGTGGGCAAGGTCCGCCGGCTCCTGCAGGAGGGGCGGATCGCTGCGGTCCGCCGCGGCGACCCGCGCGTCCTGTCCGTCCCGGAGGCGTTCCTGGTCCCGAGCCACCTCGCCAACCCGTCCGCGCCGTCGCGCGAGACCACCGGTCCGGACGCCCCGGAGTGGACCGTGCTCGCCGCGCTCCAGGGCACGTTCACGCTGCTGGCCGACGCGGGGTTCGACGACGAGGAGGCGGTCGCCTGGCTCTTCACGCACGACGACTCGCTCGGCGCGACGCCGATCGAGGCGCTGCGCACCGGCCACAAGACCGCCGTCCGCCGTCAGGCCCAGGCGCTGCTCTAGGCCGCGGCGCCCGGTCCCGGCCCGAGGCCCGGCGGCCCGGGCGGCGCGAGGAGGTGCCGGTGCTCAGGCGCGCCGGTCGACCGCCGCGTGCGCGAGCCGCACGAGGTAGGTCCGGCCCGGCTCGTGCAGCGGGAGCCGGTCGAGCGCCGCGAAGGCGTCGCCCGCGAGCTCGTCGATGAGCCGCTCGACGTCGTCGGGCGCGCCCGTGCCGGCGATCGCGGCGGCCAGGGCGGCGACGCGCTCGTCGGACAGGTCGCGGATCCCGAGCTCGGAGCGGAGCCGGGCGACGGTCCCGTCGTCCCCGGACGCGACCGCACGGGCCATCGCGCGGGCGACGAGGACGGTCCGCTTGCCCTCGCGCAGGTCGTCGCCGGCGGGCTTCCCCGTCGTCGCCGGGTCGCCGAAGACGCCCAGCAGGTCGTCGCGGAGCTGGAAGGCCTCGCCGAGGGGGAGCCCCAGGGACCGGCACGCCGCGAGCGCGTCGTCGTCGGCCTCCGCGAGCGCCGCCCCGAGCACGATCGGGTGCTCGACGCTGTAGCGCGCCGACTTCGACCGGATCACCTCGCGCGCGCGCTGCTCGTCGGCCTGCGGGTCCTCGCCCCACGGGAGCGCCTGGGCCAGCACGTCGAGGTACTGGCCGACCGTGACCTCGGTGCGCATCAGGTCGAACACGCCGCGCACGCGCGAGCGCAGCGCAGCAGGCTCGGGGTCGAGCGCCCGGGAGAACACGTGCTCGCTGCGGACGAGCGCGAGGTCGCCGAGCAGGATCGCCGCCGACTCGCCGAAGCGGCGGGCGTCCCCCGACCAGGCCGCGTCCTCGTGCAGCGCGGCGAACGTGCGGTGCGCCGCGGGCAGCCCGCGCCGGGTGTCCGAGTCGTCCATGACGTCGTCGTGGAAGAGCGCGGCCGCCTGGAACAGCTCGAGCGCCGCACCGACCTGCACGACGACCTGCTCGCGCGCGGTCCCCGGCACGCCGCCGTGCGCGCGCCAGGACCAGTAGCAGAAGGCGGCACGCAGCCGCTTGCCGCCGCCCAGCATCTGCTCGACGGCGCCGGCGAGCCGGTCCGCGTCGGCGCTCGAGGCGGCGAGGCTCGGACGGAGGTCCTCGACGTGGAGGCGGAGCGCAGCGTCGACGCGGCTGCGGACGTCCTCGACGTCGACGAGTGAGGGGGAGGAGGTCACGCGGGCAGCCTAGGTGCGCTCAGGGGGCGGTGCGCACCCGTCCGCCGAGCGTGAGCGTGCGCACCCCGTCCCGGTCGAGGACGCCCACGATGACGATCTCCTGGCCCTCGCTGCGGCTGAACGTCGCCTGCGCCGCGAGCCCCGGCTCGGCAGCCGCACCCGCCGTCTCGGCGAAGCCGGCGGCCAGCACCGTCGCCCGGACGCCGTCGAGCAGCGCGGCCGCGTCCTGCGGGCTGCGCAGGTTCAGGCTGATCTCCCGCAAGCCAGCGGGGTCCGGCGGCTGTGCCGAGGAGACGAGGACCTCGGCGTCGGCGGGCACGGTCACGAGGTCGGTCGGGAAGCCGTCGACGAGGCGACCCACCGCGGAGGAGGCGTCGGGCCCGGCGGTGAGCAGCGCCTCGGTCGGGGACGGGGCCGGTGCGGCGTCGCCGGCGGTTCCGGCGGCCGTGCTGGTGGCCGTACCGGTGGGGTCGGGCGTCGGCTCGGCGTCCGCGGTGCACCCGGCGAGCGCGCCCGCGGCGACGACGGTCGACACGAGCGCCGTGCACGCACGTCGGGCGGGGGAGGGGCGGAGCACGCGCACACCGTAACGAACGTCCCCGCGGTGCGTGGCGCGCGGGTGGTCGGGCGACCCCAGGGGCCGTCGGTCGACACGCGGTCCACAGGCTGCGGGGCACGGCGCCCGACGAGCGGTCGGGCTCGCTTGGGTACCGACATGGACACGACGACGATCCGGGTCAGCGAGCCCCGGGAGATGCTCGCCTACCTTCCGCACCAGCTGGGGTTCCGGCCGCACGAGAGCGCCGTCGCCGTGAGCCTGCGACCACCCCGCGGGCGGATCGGCCTGGTGGCCCGAGTCGACCTCGCCGACCTGGGCGACGTGGTGCACGGCCCCCAGGTCGCGCGCGGGCTCGTCGCGCACCTGGGCGCGGACGGCGCCGGGCGCGCGGTGCTGGTTCTCTACACCGCCCAGGACCCGCGCGGTCCCGACAGCCCGCCGGTCGCGAGGGCCGCAGCGGAGCACTTCCGTGAGGCGGCGGCCGCGGGACTGTCCGACGTCGCCGTCTGGGTCGTGACGGCCGACGGCTACCTGGCGCTCGACTGCGACGACGCCGGCTGCTGCCCGCCCGGCGGCCGGGCGCTGCGCGACCTCGAGTCGACCGCCGTCGGGGCTCAGCTCGTGCTCGCCGGCTCCGCGGTCGCCGACTGCCGGGCCGACGTCGCGCGCATCCCCGCGGCGGGCGGTGACGCGCGCCGGTCGGTGGCACGCGTCGCGGCGCGCTGGCGCGGGCGCCGGGAGCGGGCGCTCGCCGACGGTCCGGCGGCTCTCACGGCGTGGCGCCTCGCGTCGCTCGCGGCGTGGCGGGACGAGGTCGCCGTGGTGCTCGCGGGGGCGCCGTCCGTGGGAGCGCCGGCGCTGGGTCGCCTCGACGTCGCGCTCGCTGACACACGGGTGCGCGACGCGGTGCTCGTCAGCATGGTGCCCGGTCCGCCGGACCTCCCCGAGCGGTCTCTGCGGGAGGCGCCGGGCGCGACCGACGCGCTCGTCGCCGAGGCGGTCGCCGGGATCGTCGACCAGCGACGTGGTGTCGTCCCACCGCCGGCGCTCACCGCCGCCCACGTGTCGGTGCTCGAGCGCGTCGTTGGGCACGGTCGCCGCGGCGCGCAGGCACCGGCGTGCACGCTGCTCGCCCTGCTCGCCTGGTGGCAGGCGGACGGTGCCCGCGCGGGGCTGCTCCTCGAGCGCGCGCTGGAGGAGGACCCGGACCACCGGCTGGCGCGCATCCTGGACCGGACGCTCGCGGTCGCGATGCCCCCGGGCTGGGTCCGACGCGCCGGTTGACCAGGCCCGTCGTCCGGCGTGCGTTCGTCGCGGGGCCCGCGCTCCGGTAGCGTCACGGCAGGGGCAGGACGTCAGTGCGTCGAGAGCGGAGGACCGATGGGCATCGTGGTCGGGTACCTGGCAACCCCTGAGGGGCGTGCGGCGCTCGAGACGGCGTCGGGCGAGGCCGAGCGGCGCGGCGAGTCCCTCGTCGTGGTGGTCAGCGAGCGAGGCGACGAGACCGACGAGCACCGCCAGGAGACCCAGGCGGCCCTCGACGCGGTCCGGTCCGAGCTGACGTCGCGCGGCATCGAGCACGACGTCCGCGTGCTGGCCCGTGGCCGGGACGTCGCGGAGGACCTCATCGGCACGGCGGAGGAGGTCGGGGCCGGGCTCATCGTCATCGGCCTGCGTCGTCGCAGCCCCGTGGGCAAGCTCATCCTCGGCGCCAACGCGCAGCGCATCCTGCTCGACTCCCCGTGCCCCGTGCTCGCGGTCAAGCCCGTCGCGAGCTGACCGCTCGGCGGGCGGTGCGCCCGCGCAGGACCCCGCTGCCCCGGGTCTCCCGGCAGCGGGAATCTTTCCTTGCGCCCGCACGTTGTCAACCTCGTCAGTCTCGAGAGAGCGGTGGGCACCGGGTCCACGCGCGATCCTCGAGCGTCGCGTCTCCGCGCCATCTGCGCCGGGACCCCGTCCACGCTGACCCGAACGGCCCTCTCGGCCCGCTGTGCCGAGGTGCGGCCGGTACAATATGGGAGCACCCGCCGATCTGATCTGGGTCTCTCGCTGCCGAAAGGTCGTTTGTGTCGCTCCAGCCTTCGCACCCCGCACTCCCGCGTGAGTTCGAGCATCCTGCCATGCAGGAGCTCGTCCGTCGTGGCCGGACCCACGGAAGCGTCGACGCGGTCGCCCTGCGCACGGCCTGCGAGCAGGCCCAGGTCCAGGACGCCAAGCGTCTCAAGGCCGTCGTCCGCGGTCTCGCGACCGCCGGGATCGCCGTCGAGGAGCCCGTCCCCGCGGCGCGCGCCGTCGCTGCCACGAGCGCGAAGACGCGCCCCGCCGCCAAGGCCGTCGTCGCCGACGGTTCCGCCGAGGCCCCCGCCGCTCGCAAGCCCGCCCGCGCCAAGGCCGCCCCCAAGGCGCCGTCCGCTGCCAAGGCGGCTGCCGGTGCCAAGGTCGCGTCGGCCAAGGTCGCGTCGGCCAAGGTCGCCGCCCCGAAGACCGCCACGCCCGACGGCGAGGTCGCCGAGGACGAGGTCGAGCTCGAGGACGTCGAGCTCGAGGACGTCGAGCCCGCTGTCGCCGAGGTCGAGGCCGTCGCCGGCGACCTCGAGGAGGACGCCGAGAAGCCGGCCAAGCCTGCTGCCGCCGCCGACGAGGCGACCGAGGAGAGCGTCGGCTTCGTCTACTCGGACGCCGACGACGACGACGCCCCCGCCCAGCAGGTCGTCACCGCCGGTGCGACGGCCGACCCGGTCAAGGACTACCTGAAGCAGATCGGCAAGGTCGCGCTGCTGAACGCCGAGCAGGAGGTCGAGCTCGCCAAGCGCATCGAGGCCGGCCTGTTCGCGGAGGAGCGCCTCAACGCGGGCGTCACCATGGAGCCCAAGCTGCGGCGCGAGCTCGAGTGGATCGCGTCCGACGGCCGTCGTGCCAAGAACCACCTGCTCGAGGCCAACCTGCGCCTCGTCGTCTCGCTCGCCAAGCGGTACACGGGTCGCGGCATGCTCTTCCTGGACCTGATCCAGGAGGGCAACCTGGGCCTCATCCGTGCGGTCGAGAAGTTCGACTACACCAAGGGCTACAAGTTCTCGACCTACGCGACGTGGTGGATCCGCCAGGCCATCACCCGCGCGATGGCCGACCAGGCGCGCACGATCCGCATCCCCGTGCACATGGTCGAGGTCATCAACAAGCTCGCCCGCGTCCAGCGCCAGATGCTCCAGGACCTGGGCCGCGAGCCCACGCCGGAGGAGCTGGCCAAGGAGCTGGACATGACGCCCGAGAAGGTCGTCGAGGTCCAGAAGTACGGCCGCGAGCCCATCTCGCTGCACACGCCGCTCGGTGAGGACGGTGACAGCGAGTTCGGTGACCTCATCGAGGACTCCGAGGCCGTCGTCCCGGCGGACGCGGTCAGCTTCACCCTCCTCCAGGAGCAGCTGCACCAGGTCCTCGACACGCTGTCCGAGCGGGAGGCCGGCGTCGTCTCGATGCGCTTCGGCCTGACCGACGGCCAGCCGAAGACGCTCGACGAGATCGGCAAGGTCTACGGGGTCACGCGCGAGCGGATCCGGCAGATCGAGTCCAAGACCATGTCGAAGCTGCGTCACCCGTCGCGTTCGCAGGTGCTGCGGGACTACCTCGACTGAGTCCGCAGGACCCCGCACGTCACGAAGGCCCGGTGCACACGCACCGGGCCTTCGTGCGCTGGCGTGCGGCTGCGCCGCGCGTCCACCGGCCCTCGGCCGCCGATGTGTCGCTCTACGGCGCGCACCACCGGGCTGCCAGTGCCTGGCGTCCGGCTCTGCGCCGTGCACGCGTCGGGTCCTCGCGTGCCGGTGTGCGGCTCTGCGGTGCGCACGCGCGGGCGCCGTTCGTGGACGCGTGCTGCGCCGGCCCCGCGGGCCTCACCCCGCGGCGGTGCCTGCGCCCCGCGCCAGGAGTGGCCGGAGGTGCTCCTGCGCCCACGACGCGAGCGTCGTCGGTGTCGTCGTGCGCGTCGAGCGACGGTCCTCCGGGACGAAGTCCCCGCGCAGCCCGCGGGACATCCCCACGACGGCGTCGACCTGCGCCTCGGTGAGGCCGAACCCCCGCAGCGCACCCGCCACCTCGACGTCGGTGACCTGCGTCGCGACGACCCGGTGCCCCGTGACGTCGGTGAGGATGCGCGCGACGTCGTCGAACGACAGGTCGGCCGGCCCGTGCACGCCCTGCGTCGTGCGCCCGGTCCACGAGGTGGAGAGCAGGCGAGCCGCGGCGACGTCGCCGATGTCGCGCGGGTCGACCCACGGCATCGGGTGGTCCGTCGGCAGCGTCGTCGTCAGGGTGCCGGACCGGAGCTGGTCGACGTCCATCAGCAGGTTCGTGAAGAAGTAGCCGCAGCGCAGGTGGGTCACGTGCGCGCCGGTCGCGTCGAGGAGCTCCTCGGTGCGCGCGAGCCCATCGATGTCCCCGAAGCCGTGCCGGGCCTCGGCCCCGACGCTGCTCTGCAGCACGACGCGCGGGATGCGGTTCGTCCGCACCGCGTAGGCCGCCGAGGCGCCCATCCGCTCGTGGCCCGCGACCGGGTCGTCGTCGGGGGTGGGCGGGTCGACCCAGTAGAGGGCGTCCGCGCCGGCGCTGGCGCGTGCGACGGCGTCCGGGTCACCGAGGTCGAGATCGACCGCGTCGCACAGCGCGAGCAGCGCGGGGTCGAGCCGCGTGCGGTCGCGCAGGAGGACCCTCGGGCGCTCACCCGCCTGGGCCAGCAGGGTGGTCACGCGTGATCCCACGCGTCCTGTGGGGGTCGTCACGACGATCGTCATCGGTCGCGCCTCTCGGTCGACGGCTGCCTACCCGCACGATCGTCGCGCGAGGCACCGACATCGGCGGGGTCGCGGGGAGGGCAGGCCCCGGTGGGGTGGCCGCCCGGACGTCCTCGGGCGCCACGACGTCCGCGGGCTCGACGATCTCCTCCGGCACGACGGCGTCCTCGGGCACCACGACGCCCTCGGGGCGCGGCGACGCCCTCGGGCACGCGCGGGTCGTGGGGCAGGACCCGGTCAACGGCCGGGAACGACGAGAGGGCGCCGCCGGGGTGTCCCGGTCGGCGCCCTCTCGAGGGTCGAGGTCAGCGCGCGGCTGCTGCTCCTGCACCTGCTCCATGCTCGGCAAGAAGGCGGTCGGTCTCGTCCTGCACGTGGGTCGCCACATCGGCGAACTTCGGCGCGTGCGCTCGGTAGTGGTGCGCGCAGAAGAGCAGCTCGCCCACGGGAAGCAGCACACGGACGTAGGCCTGCGCGCCACAGCGGTCGCAGCGGTCGGCTACGGTCAGCGGTTCGGTCGTCGTCCCAGTCACATAGACATACAACCATCCGCACCGGGGAAACTTCCCCTCCAGAACGGGTGGTTCGCTCCCCGCGTACACGACCCCGCCCGGGAACACCCCAGATGTCCCGGAACGGGCGGCGCGGACGGCCCGGCGTGCGACCCGTGTCGGCGCCGACGGATACCATCGGGCCTCGTGTCGACAGCATCCGCGGAGTCCAGCTACACGGCGCGCCACCTCTCGGTCCTCGAGGGCCTCGAGGCGGTGCGCAAGCGCCCCGGCATGTACATCGGGTCGACCGACTCGCGCGGGCTCATGCACTGCCTGTGGGAGATCATCGACAACTCCGTCGACGAGGCGCTCGGCGGTCACGGCGACCGCATCGAGATCGTCCTGCACGCCGACAGCTCGGTCGAGGTCCGGGACAACGGCCGCGGCATCCCGGTGGACGTCGAGCCGAAGACGGGGCTCACGGGCGTCGAGGTCGTGTTCACCAAGCTGCACGCGGGCGGCAAGTTCGGCGGCGGCTCGTACGCCGCGTCGGGCGGCCTGCACGGCGTCGGCGCGTCCGTGGTGAACGCGCTGTCCGCCCGCCTCGACGTCGAGGTCGACCGCGGGAGCAAGACCCACCGGATGACGTTCCACCGCGGCGAGCCGGGAACGTTCGCCGACACGGGTGCGCCGAGCCCCGACGC
Organism: Cellulomonas jepli; assembly: GCF_047229345.1. NCBI lineage: Bacteria > Bacillati > Actinomycetota > Actinomycetes > Micrococcales > Cellulomonadaceae > Cellulomonas > Cellulomonas jepli. The sequence continues at coordinate 16,127 of NZ_JBFTER010000001.1, forward strand.
GCCGTTCGAGCCGTTCGTCTCGGGCTCCGAGCTCGCCGTCGTGGGCAAGGCGCCGCGCGGGCGCACCGGGACCCGCGTGCGGTACTGGGCCGACCGCCAGGTGTTCCCCACGAGCGCGGTGTTCTCCTACGACGAGCTCGTGACGCGTGCCCGCCAGACGAGCTTCCTCGTGCCGGGCCTCGCGATCACGGTGCGCGACGAGCGCCGGGTCCCCGGCACGCCGGGAGAGCACGGGCCGCACGAGGAGACGTTCCTGCACGCCGGCGGGACGGTCGACTTCGTCGAGCACCTCGCGCCCGACGCGCCGGTGACGGACGTCTGGCACCTGACGGGCGAGGGCACCTTCACGGAGACCGTCCCCGTGCTCGACGGCCGCGGCCACATGAGCCCGCAGGAGGTCGAGCGACGGTGCGAGGTCGACGTCGCGCTGCGCTGGGGGACGGGATACGAGACCGAGGTCCGCACCTTCGTCAACATCATCGCGACCCCGAAGGGCGGCTCGCACCTCGCGGGCTTCGAGACCGCGCTGCTGCGCACGCTGCGCAAGCAGGTCGAGGCGAACGCCCGCCGGCTCAAGATCTCGACGCGCGACACGAGCGAGCGCATCGAGAAGGAGGACGTGCTCGCGGGCCTCACGGCCGTCATCACCGTCCGCCTCGCGGAGCCGCAGTTCGAGGGCCAGACGAAGGAGGTCCTCGGCACCGCGCCGGTGCGCGGGATCGTGGCGAAGGTGATCGACACCGAGCTCGGCGCGATCTTCACGTCGACGAAGCGCGAGCACAAGGCGCACTCGGCGCTGCTGCTCGACAAGGTCGTCGGGGAGATGCGCGCCCGGCTCTCGGCGCGCAAGCAGAAGGAGATCTCGCGCCGCAAGAACGCGCTCGAGTCGTCCTCGCTGCCCGCGAAGCTCGCGGACTGCCGCAGCGACGACGTCGCCCGCAGCGAGCTGTTCATCGTCGAGGGCGACAGCGCGCTCGGCACCGCCAAGCTCGCGCGGAGCTCGGACTTCCAGGCCCTGCTGCCCATCCGCGGGAAGATCCTCAACGTCCAGAAGGCCTCGATCACCGACATGCTGAAGAACGCCGAGTGCGCGGCGATCATCCAGGTGCTCGGCGCCGGCTCGGGGCGCACGTTCGACCTCGAGGCGGCGCGCTACGGCAAGGTCGTCCTGATGACGGACGCCGACGTCGACGGGGCGCACATCCGCACGCTGCTGCTCACGCTCTTCTTCCGGTACATGCGCCCGCTCGTCGAGGCCGGCCGAGTGTTCGCCGCCGTGCCGCCGCTGCACCGCATCGAGACCGTCGCCGTGGGCAGCCGGAAGGGCGAGTACCTCTACACGTACTCCGAGGCCGAGCTCGCCGCGACGCTCAAGAAGCTCGACAAGGCCGGGCGGCGGTACAAGGACGACATCCAGCGCTACAAGGGCCTCGGCGAGATGGACGCCGACCAGCTCGCGGAGACGACGATGGACCCGCGGCACCGCACGCTGCGCCGGGTCACGGTCGAGGGCGCGCAGCGGGCCGAGCAGATCTTCGAGCTGCTCATGGGCTCGGACGTCGCGCCGCGCAAGGACTTCATCATCGCGGGCGCGGACGAGCTGGACCGGAGTCGCATCGACGCGTGAGGCACGCTGCGTCCGGGCTGTCCGGGCTGTCCGGGCTGTCCGGGCTGTCCGGCCGTCGGGGCCGTCCGTGGCCCGGCGTCCTGGTGCCCGAGGCGTCCTGCGAGCCCGGGCCGTCTGGCGAGCCCGAGGCGTCCTGCGAGCCCGGGCCGTCCGGTGAGCCCGAGGCGTTCGGTGAGGCCGGCGCGTCGGGCCTCGGCGTCGCCCGCAGGGCCCGGGCCCGTCCGAGCCGCCGTCGCGTGACGCCCGGTGCCGCGCGGTGCACGTATTCGCCTTGCCCGTCCCGTCATGGCACCGGCATCGTGGCGCGGTGAGCACCGTGTCCCTCGCCCCGATCGCCGTCCGTGCCGCTGCCCCTGCGCAGCCCCCGCTGCCCCCGGCCGAGCTCGGCCTCGCCTGGCGCCCGCTCGTCCCGGAGGACGCCCCGGCGCTGTTCGGGCTCGTCGCCGCGATCGAGGAGGGCGACGCGCTGCCGTTCCGGCGCTCCCTCGAGGAGGTCGTCGAGATGTTCGAGGGTGACTGGAAGGACCACGCGAGCGACACCCTGGTCGGCCTCGACGGCGACGGCGTGATGCGCGCGTACGCGCAGGCCACGACCGCGCCGGGCGACGAGTCGCTCGTGCGCGCGTTCCTGCTCGGCGGCGTGCACCCCGAGTGGCGCGGCCGGGGGGTCGGTCGTGCGGTCGTCGCGTGGCTCGAGGGGCGCGGGCGCCAGCTGCTCGCCGGGTCGGGGAAGGACGTGCCGGGCCGGCTCGCCGCCTACCTCGAGGACGCCGCGCCCGCCGCGACACGGGTCTACGCCCGCGCCGGCTTCGCGCCGATCCGCTACTACTCGGAGATGCGCCGCCCGCTCCGTGACGGCGTGCCCGACGTGCCGCAGGTCGACGGCGTGAGCATCGTGCCCTGGTCGCCCGAGCTCGACGAGGCGACCCGCGTCGCGCACAACGAGGCCTTCGCGGACCACTGGGGCAGCCAGCCGCGCAGCGCCGAGGCATGGAGCCACGGCCGGAGCATGTTCGCGCCGTCGTGGAGCTTCCTCGCGGTCGACGACGCCACCGGGGAGGTCGCGGGCTACCTGCTGTCGGGCCGGTACGAGCAGGACTGGGCCGTCGCCGGCTATCCGTCGGGGTACACCGAGCTCCTCGGGGTGCGGCGCGCGTGGCGCGGGCGCGGGCTCGGGGTGGCGCTGTTGACGGCGGCGATGCACGCGTACGCCGCAGACGGCATGCACTACGCCGAGCTGGGCGTCGACACCGAGAACCCGTCGGGCGCGCACGGGCTCTACGCGAGCCTCGGCTACGAGGTCTTCCAGGGCTCGTCGATGTGGTCGATCGAGCTCTGACCACCGGCTCGCGCGGGGCGCTGCAGGGCGCCCGCCGTCCGCGCCAGGCGGCGTGCACGCGGGCCTGCGCCGGGCGGCGTCACGCGGAGCCCGCGCCGGTCGCCGCATGCGAGGCACGCGCCAGGCGTCGACGCACCGGCGCGGCCCGGCCAGGACGGGCCCTGTCGTGGGACCCGCCCCGAGCCGTGCGGCGGACACGCACCAGGCCAGGCAGTGCGGCCTCCCGCCCGGGCGGTGCAGCGGCGCGTCAGCCGATCGCGTGGACCGGCGCGGCGAGCGGCAGCCCGGACCCGTCGCGACGAGGGTCGACCGCCGGCAGCTCGACCGGCTGGCCCGCGGACGTCGTGGCGTGCGGGGGCACCGGGCCGACCCAGGCGAGCAGCAGGGTGTCCTCGCCCTTGAGGAACCGGTGCGCGCGGACACCGCCCGTCGCGCGGCCCTTGCCCGGGTAGACGTCGAACGGCGTCGTCTTGACCGAGCCCGGCTGCGTCCCGGGCAGCGCGCTCGCGGCGCCGGCGATCGTCACGACGGCCGCCTCGACACCCGGACGCACCGCGCCGAAGTGCACGACGCGTTGCCCGGCGGCGAGCTTGATCCCGGCCATGCCGCCCGCGGAACGGCCCTGCGGGCGCACCGACGACGCGGCGAAGTGCAGCAGCGACGCGTCGGACGCGACGAGCACGAGCTCGTCGGCGTCGGTCACCTCGGCGCAGCCCACGACCTCGTCGAGCTGCTTGAGGGCGATGACCTCCCACGCGTCCTTGTTCCCCGGGACGTCGCCGGGGGAGACGCGCTTGACGACGCCCTGCGCGGTCCCGAGCGCGAGGGTCGGTGCGTCCGGCGCGAGCGAGGCCAGCCCGACGACCCGCTCGCCGGCCTCGAGCGTCACGACCTCCGCGAGCGGGACCCCGCCCGACAGGGTGGGGGCGCCGTCGGTCGGCGGGAGCGAGGGCAGGTGCAGCACCGAGACGCGCACGACACGGCCGCGCGAGGTCACGGCTCCGACCTCCGCCCGTGCCGTCGTCGCGACCGCACCGCGCAGCACGTCGTGCTTGGCCCGGCGTGATCCGGCCTCGGCGCGCAGCGGCGCGTCCGCACCGGTGGTCCGGGCGAGCAGACCGGTCGCGGACAGCAGCGCCCAGCACGGCGAGTCCTCGATCTCGAGCGGCGTGGCCGAGCGGGACGCCGCGGCGGCGCCGGTGACGCTCGTGCCGCCAGCCGACTCGAGCAGCACGGTGCGGCGCGGGGTGCCGTAGGTCGCGGCGACGTCGGCCATCTCCTCGGACACGACGCCGCGCAGGCGCTCCTCGTCGGCCAGGATCGTCTCGAGGTCGGCGATCTCGCGCTGGAGCTGCTCCTGCTCCTTCTCGAGCTCGATCCGGGAGAACTTCGTCAGGCGGCGCAGCCGCAGCTCGAGGATGTACTCGGCCTGCGGCTCCGACAGGTCGAACACGTCGCGCAGCCGGGTGCGCGCGGTGTCCGAGTCGTCGGACGTGCGGATGACCTGGATGACCTCGTCGATGTCGAGGATCGCGATGAGCAGGCCCTCGACGAGGTGCAGGCGCTCGCGGCGACGGGCGAGGCGGAACGTGGTCCGGCGGCGCACGACGTCGATGCGGTGCGCGACCCACACCTGCAGCAGCTCGCGCAGCCCGAGCGTGCGGGGCTGACCCTCGACGAGCGCGACGTTGTTGATCGAGTACGAGTCCTCGAGCGGGGTGTACCGGTAGAGCTGCTCGAGCACCGCCTCGGGGTTGAAGCCGGTCTTGACCTCGATGACGAGCCGCAGGCCGTGCTGACGGTCCGTGAGGTCGACCGCGTTGGAGATCCCGGAGAGCTTCTTGGACTGCACGCCCTCCTTGATCTTCTCGATGACCTTCTCGGGGCCGACCGTGTACGGCAGCTCCGTGATGACGATGCCCTTGCGCTTCGCGGTGACGTTCTCGATCCGCGCGGTGGCCCGCGTGCGGAACGCCCCGCGGCCCGTGCGGTAGGCGTCCCGCACACCGTCGAGGCCGACGATCTTGCCGCCCGAGGGCAGGTCGGGGCCGGGCACGAAGCGCATGAGGTCGTCGAGCGTCGCGTCCGGGTGCGCCACGAGGTGGCGTGCGGCGGCGACGACCTCGACGAGGTTGTGCGGGGCCATGTTCGTCGCCATGCCGACCGCGATGCCGCTCGCGCCGTTGACCAGCAGGTTCGGGATGGCGGCCGGGAGGACCTCGGGCTGCGTGAGCTTGTTGTCGTAGTTCGGCACGAAGTCGACGACGTCCTCGTCGAGCCCCGTCGTCATGGCCGCCGCCGCGGGGGCGAGGCGGGCCTCGGTGTACCGGGGCGCGGCCGGGCCGTCGTCGAGCGAGCCGAAGTTCCCGTGGCCGTCGACGAGCGGCAGGCGCAGCGAGAACGGCTGGGCCATGCGGACCATCGCGTCGTAGATCGCGGTGTCGCCGTGCGGGTGCAGCTTGCCCATGACCTCGCCGACGACGCGCGCCGACTTCACGTACGGACGGTCCGGGCGCAGACCCATGTCCGACATCTGGAACAGGATCCGGCGCTGCACGGGCTTGAGGCCGTCGCGGGCGTCGGGCAGGGCCCGCGAGTAGATGACCGAGTAGGCGTACTCGAGGAACGAGCCCTCCATCTCGGTCGCGACGTCGATGTCGACGATCCGCTCGACGAGGTCCTCGGGCGGGACGTCGGGGGTCGCGTTGCGTCGCGCCATGGGTGAGCGGCTCCTCGAGGGACGTGCGGGCGGGTTCTCCGGGGTTGCTGACCGACGGCGCACGGGCGCACGCGGCGCGGCCATTGTCGCGCGTCGGGCAGCGTGCACGAACCATGCCACGCGGGTCGGACACCGAGCAGGACACCGAGCAGGACACCGCGCAGGACACCGCGCACGGCACCGGGCGGCGCCGGGGGCAGGGCGAGGTGCGCGGCACCGCCGTCCGGGCGGTCCACCGCGTGCCGGGGCGCCCGCGCACTAGCCTGGACGGCATGGGTGAGGTGACCGACGGCGACGGGGCCGTGACGTCCGCCGTGCCCGCGCCGGCGTACCCGGCCGGGTGGGAGGCCGACGTCGTCCTGCGCGACGGGTCGACGACGCACGTGCGGCCGATCCGGCCGAGCGACGCCGAGGCGCTGCAGGCGTTCCACGTCGCGCAGTCCGAGCGCTCGACGTACCTGCGGTTCTTCGCGAACCTCGACCGGCTCTCGGACCGCGACCTCGCGCGGTTCACGGTCGTCGACCACGCCGACCGGGTCGCGCTCGTCGCCGTGACCGCGGACGAGGAGATCATCGGCGTCGCGCGCTACGACCGCATCGCGCCCGACGTCGCCGAGGTGGCGTTCAACATCGCGGACGCGCACCACGGGCGCGGGCTCGGGTCCGTGCTGCTCGAGCACCTCGCCGCGGCCGCCCGGGAGCGTGGGGTCCGGCGCTTCACCGCCGAGGTGCTGCCGCAGAACGGACGCATGATCGCGGTGTTCCGCGAGGCCGGGTACGCGGTCCGGCAGTCGCTCGAGGACGGCGTCGTGACCGTCGAGTTCGACATCGACCCGACCGGGCGCTCGCTCGCGGTCATGGCCGACCGCGAGCACCGCGCCGAGGCCCGCAGCGTGCAGGGGCTGCTGTCGGCGCGCTCGGTTGTCGTCGTCGGCTCCCCGGACGTCGCGCCCGGCTCGATGGACGACCTGCTCGCGCGTCGCGTCGTCGCGGACCTCGAGGCGGGCGCCGAGGGCGACCTCGAGCTGCACGTCGTCGCGCAGGCGCCCGACCCCGACGCGGGCGCACCCGGGGCCGCGACGCAGCACTGGCCCGACGTCGCGTCCGTGCCCGGGCCGGTCGACCTCGCGGTCGTCGCGGTGCCCGCGGCCGAGGCCGTCGGCGCCGTCCGGGCGCTCGCGCGGCTGCAGGTCCGCGGCGTCGTCGTCCTGTCCGACGGGTTCGCGGAGACCGGGCCCGAGGGCCTGGCGCTCCAGCGCGCCCTGCTGCGCACCGCGCACGCCGCCGGTATGCGCGTCGTCGGGCCCAGCTCGTACGGCGTCCTGTCGTCGACCGGTGGGCGGGTGCTCAACGCGTCCCTGGCCGCCGACCCGCCACCGCCGGGCACGATCGGGCTGTTCTGCCAGTCGGCGCCGATGGCCGTGGCGCTGCTCGGCTCGGTGCGCCGGCGCCGTCTCGGGCTCTCGCACTTCGTGTCCGCGGGGCACCGGGCCGATGTCTCGGGCAACGACCTCATGCAGTTCTGGCGCGACGACGACGCGACCGAGGTCGTCGGGCTGTACCTCGAGTCGATCGGCAACCCGCGCAAGTTCTCCCGCGTCGCCCGGCGGCTCGCGGCGGTCAAGCCGGTCGTCGTCGTGACCGCGGGCCGCTCGGGGCAGGTCGTCCCGCCCGGGCACGCGGTGCGCGCCACCCGGGCCCCGCGTCGCACGCTCGAGGAGGTCATGCGCCAGGCGGGCGTGATCCGGGTCGAGAACACCCACCAGATGCTCGAGGTCGCCCAGGTGCTCGCGCTCCAGCCGCTGCCGACGGGACGGCGCGTCGCGATCGTCGCGAGCTCGGCGCCCATGGCGGCGCTCGTCGCCGAGGCCGCCGCCGCGGTCGGGCTCGTGGTCGGTGGCAAGGCCGCGATCGTGCGGGAGGACGCCGAGGACGACGCGCTCGCCTCGACGCTCGCGCGCCTCTACGAGGACCCCGCCGTGGACGTCGTCGTCGCGGTGCACGTGCCGACCGTCGGGCACTCGCAGGTGCGGGTCTCGCGTGCGCTCGCGGCCGTCGCCGCCGGGTCGGGGCGCACCACCGTCGCCTGCATGCTCGGGCTGCACGGCGCGACCGACGACCTGACCGCCGAGGACGACGACGGGCGACGCTGGACGATCCCCGCGTACACGACCCCCGAGGACGCCGTCCTCGCGCTCGGCCAGGCGGAGCGCTACTCGGCGTGGCGCTCGGCGGACCGGGGCAGCCCGGTGCAGCCGGCCGGGGTCGACACCCGCCGAGCCCGCCGCCTGGTCCTCGCGAGGCTCGCGGGCGTGACGCCGGGCGACGCGGTGGACCTCAGCCCCGCCGAGACCGCCGAGCTGCTGGCGTGCGCGGGCATCGCGGTGCTCGAGTCGGTCCCCGTCGCGACGCCCGACGAGGCGGTCGAGGCCGCGCACCGGCTCGGCTGGCCGGTCGCCCTCAAGACCACCGTCCCCGCGCTGCGGCACCGCGCGGACCTCGGCGGGGTCCGGCTCGACGTGCACGACGAGGCCGAGCTGCGCGCCGACGTCGAGCAGGTCCTCGCCCTCGCGCACGGCCACCCGCTCGAGCCCGGTCGCGCGCCGCTCGAGGTGCAGCGCATGGCCCCGCTCGGCGCCGCGTGCGTCGTCCGGTCGGTCGAGGACCCGCTGTTCGGGCCGGTGCTGAGCTTCGGGCTCTCGGGCGACGCGTCCGACCTGCTCGGCGACATCAGCTACGCCGTCCCGCCGCTCACGGACGTCGACGTCGCCGAGCTCGTGCGGGCCGCGCGCGCCGCGCCCCGGCTGTTCGGGTACCGCGGGCTGCCGCCGCTCGACGTCGACGCGCTCGAGGACGTCATCGCGCGGCTGTCGGTGCTCGCGGACGACCTGCCCGAGCTGCGCAGCCTCGAGCTCAACCCCGTGGTCGTCGCCGAGCACGGCGCGACCGTGCTCGGCGCGCGGGCCCAGCTCGGGACGGCGGACCGTGCCGACGGCTCGCGGCGGGCGCTCCCGACGTGACGCGGGGCCGGCGGGGGCGCGCGAGATGGGAGGATGGACCCGTGCCCGCCGCGTTCACCGAACTCCGCCACGACCTCCACCGGGCCGGGTACTACCCGGACCTCGTCGCCGACGTGCTCGACGTCGCGCTCGCCGACGAGCCGGTCGTGGCGCACCTGGTCCACCCCGAGACGACGTTCGACGACGCCGAGGTGCGCCGGCACGTCACGGTGCTCGTCCTGACGCCGTCGCGGCTCGTCGTCGCGCACGTCGACGACCACCCGGCGGACAGCGAGAACCCGTCGGCGAGCGCGTCCGCCACGACCGAGTCGGTCCCGCTCGCCGAGCTGCGGTCGGTCGCCCTGACGCACGTCGTGGCCAAGCCCGAGAAGCACCGCACCGGCGACGCGGCGTCCGAGCTCACGCTCGCGATCGGGTGGGGCGCCGTCTCGCGCGTCGACCTCGAGCCCGCGACGTGCGGGGACGCGGGCTGCGAGGCCGACCACGGGCTCACGGGCACGCTCACGCCTGACGACGTCGTCGTCCGCGTCTCGGCCGTCGCCGAGGGTGCGGGTGCCGTGCGCGCCGCGTCGACCTTCGCCCGCGCGCTGTCCGCCGCGACCTCCCGCCCGCGATGACCGAGCCGTCCTCGTCGCCCCTGACGGGCGCGACGCCCGCCGACGCGCCCGCCCCGGACGCCCCCGCCGACCCCGCTGCCGAGGTCGGCGCGGCGCTGTCGACCGCCGGGCTGCTCGTCCCCGCGTTCCCGGGCCGCCACCTCGGTGCCGTGCTGCCGGCCGTCGCCGCCGCGCTCGGCGCCCGTGACGTGCGCGGCGCCGCCGACGCCCGCGGGCGGCTCGGGCTGCCGAACGCGCGCCGCGCGTGCGTCGTGCTGGTCGACGGGCTCGGGCGCCACAACCTCAGCGAGCGCGCCGGCCACGCGCCGTTCCTGCGCTCGCTGCTGCAGGGCTCGCCCGCGCTGCGCTCCGGGTTCCCGTCGACGACGGCGGCGTCGATCGCGTCGTTCGGCACGGGGACCCCGGCGGGGCGGCACGGGCTGGTCGGCTACAGCGTCCGGGTCCCCGGGACGGGCGCGCTCGCGAACATGGTGTCCTGGAACGACGGCGCCGACCCGCACGCGTGGCAGCGCGAGCCCACCGTCTTCGAGCAGCTCCAGGACGGCGACATCGCGGTCACGAGCGTGGGCCCGGCGCGGTTCGCCGGGTCCGGGCTCACGGAGGCGGCGCTGCGCGGGGCGCGCTACGTCGGCGCGGAGTCGCTGCCGGAGCGCGTCGACGCCGCGGCGGCCGAGCTCGTCGGCAGGTCCCTCGTCTACCTGTACTGGGGCGACCTCGACAAGGCCGGGCACCACCACGGCTGGGGGTCGAGCCAGTGGGGCGACGAGCTCAGCGCGGTCGACAGCGAGCTCGCCCGCCTCGCCCGGTCGCTCCCGCGCGGCACGTCGCTGTACGTGACCGCGGACCACGGGATGGTCGACGTCGACCCGCTGCGGCGCTGGGACGTCGCGGCGACGCCCGCGCTCGCGGACGGCGTGGTGGTCGTCGCGGGGGAGCCGCGCGCGCTGCACCTGCACGTGACGCGACCGGGGGAGGACGCCGGCCCGGACGAGGTCGCGGCGCGCGCCCGCGGCGTCGTCGGGCGCTGGCGGGAGACCCTCGGACCTGCCGCCGTCGTCGTGACCGGGGCGGACGCGATCGCGGCCGGGTGGTTCGGGGACGTCGCTGAGCACGTGCGCCCGCTCATCGGGGACGTCGTCGTCGCGATGGCGGGCCGGGCGACGGTCGTGGACTCGCGCACCCAGAGCCCGGGCTCGCTCGAGCTCGTGGGCGTGCACGGGTCGCTCACGCCGCACGAGGTCGTCGTGCCGTTCCTCGCGGTGCAGGCGTGAGCGCGGCACGCGCGGGCGGGGCGGTCCGTGGCTGAGCTCGCGTTCTTCTCCGGGACCATGGACTGCGGCAAGTCGACCCTCGCGCTGCAGATGCACCACAACCACGAGGCCCGCGGGCGCGACGGAGTGCTGTTCACGCGCAACGACCGGGCCGGCGCCGCGCGGCTGTCGTCGCGGCTCGGGCTCAGCGTCGACGCGCACGAGGTCGCCGACACCACCGACTTCTGGGCCGAGGTCGTCGCGCGCCGCACGCGCGGCCGGGCCGTCGACTACCTGATCTGCGACGAGGCCCAGTTCTACACGGCCGAGCAGGTCGACCAGCTCGCGGCGGTCGTCGACGAGCTCGAGGTGGACGTCTTCGCCTTCGGCATCACGACCGACTTCCGCACCCGGCTGTTCCCCGGCTCCGCACGGCTCGTCGAGCTCGCGGACCGCGTCGAGGTGCTGCAGGTGCGCGCTCTGTGCTGGTGCGGGGCGCGTGCGACGCACAACGCCCGGACCGTCGGCGGCGTCATGGTCGTCGAGGGCGAGCAGGTCGTCGTCGGGGACGTCGAGGCGGACGCCGACACCGTCGGGTACGAGGTCCTGTGCCGGCGCCACCACCGTCACCGGCTCACCGCGGTGTCCGCGCGCGCGGCCTCGCCGTCACCGCAGACGCTCGGCGTGCTCGCGGACGACGCCCCCACCGCCCGCGCCTGACGCGCGCCGCACCGCCGTCGCGCCGGGCCGGCGCGACGTGCGGGAACCGTGGGCGTGCGGGAACCTCGCGGCGTGCGGGAATAGCGACGCGCGCCCGGCGTTGACGACCGTCGTGAGCCTTCCTGTGACCGTCCACGTCTGGTCCGACATCGCCTGCCCGTGGTGCTACATCGGCAAGCGCCGCCTCGAGACGGCGATCGAGCAGTTCGACGGCGAGGTGCTCGTCGAGTACCACGCGTTCGAGCTCGCCCCCGACACGCCCGTCGACTTCGAGGGCACGGAGGTCGACTTCCTCGCGGGCCACAAGGGGCTGCCGGCCGCGCAGGTCGAGCAGATGCTCGCGCAGATGACCGAGCTCGCCGCGGGCGAGGGCCTCGCGTACGACTTCGACGCGCTGCGGCACACCAAGACGCTGCTCGCGCACCAGGCGATCCACCACGCGCGGGCCCTCGACCGCCAGGGCGCGCTCGTCGAGCGGCTGTTCCGGGCGTACTTCGAGGAGGGGCGACACGTCGGGCGCGTCGACGACCTCGTCGCGCTGGCCGCGGAGGTCGGGCTCGACGCCGACGGGACCCGGGAGGCGCTCGAGTCCGGCCGGTACGCCGACGCCGTCCAGCAGGACATCGCGGCCGCGCAGGAGATCGGGATCCGCGGCGTCCCCTTCCACGTCGTCGACGGCCGCTACGCCGTGTCGGGCGCCCAGAGCCCCGACGTCTTCCTGTCCGCGCTCGAGCGCGTCCGCGACGAGCGGGCGGTCGCCCGATGACCGCGGCGTCGCCCGCACCCCTCCCCGTCCCGGTCCTCGCGGGCCTGACGCTCGTGCCGCTCGGCGACGACGACGCCGGGGCGTGCGTCGACGGGGTCTGCGCGGTCCCGTCCGCGGGGGAGGCCCAGGGGTCTCGCACCTGACCGACGCGTCGCTCGTCCCGCCCGGTGCGGCCCCCGAGATGCACGGCGGGCCGGCGCTGGCGACAGTAGAGGCACGGGGAACGACGACGAGAGCGAGAGCACCATGACGCAGCAGGTCCACGAGGCACGCGCCACCGCGACGGGGAGCCGGGTCAGCACGCCCGACGGCAGCCTCGACGTCGGCCTCGCCGTGGCGGGGGACGCCGACGGGTCGGACGGCGCCACGTCGCCCGAGCACCTCATGGCGGCGGCGCTCGCGGGCTGCCTGCACCAGGCGCTCCAGGTCGCGGCCAGCTCGCAGGGGGCGTCGGCCGTCGACGCCCACGTCGAGGCGACGGTCACCCTGGAGTCGGGTGACGGCTCCGGCTACACGTCGTCGTTCGTGCTCGAGGTCTCCGGGCTGCCCGCCGAGACCGCGGACCGCGTGCTCGAGCAGGCTGCCGCGCTGTGCCCGTTCACCAAGGCGCTCGCGGGGGAGCGGCTCACGCTGCGGACCGCCTGACCGGCGCGCCGCGCACCCCGGCGGCGCACCGGCGTAGCCTCGGGAGGACCCGGCGCGACGCGGTGCCGGTACCGTCTCGCCGGCGACCGGGAGGCAGGCCATGGCGGACGACGCCTCCGTCGAGCAGCTCGTCCTCGCCGCGCGCCGGGGGCAGCAGTCCGCGTGGGACGACCTCGTCGTGCGGTTCTCGCCGCTCGTGCACGGGATCGTGCGCCGCTACCGGCTGCAGGGCTCGGACGTCGAGGACGTCGTGCAGACGCTCTGGCTGCGCCTCGTCGAGCACCTCGACGACCTGCGGGAGCCGGCCGCCCTGCCCGGCTGGATCGTCGCGACGGCCCGCAACGAGTGCCTGCGGCTGCTGCGCACGCGCCGGCGCACGCAGCCCGTGGACCCGCTCGGCCCGGGGATCGACCACGAGCCGCCCGCCACCGCGCGCCTCGACGAGGAGGTCGTCGAGGACCTGGAGCGGGCCGGGCGCCACGAGCTGCTGCTGCGGGCGTTCGCCGAGCTGTCCGAGCAGCATCGGCAGCTGCTCCTGGTGCTGGTGGAGGACCCACCCCCGAGCTACGCGGAGATCAGCGCCCGGCTCGGCATCCCGATCGGCAGCATCGGGCCGACGCGCGCACGCGCGCTGCAGCGCATCCGGGAGAACCCGGCCGTGGCGGCGTGGATCGCGGCGACGCCCGCGGGCTAGGTGCGCACCCAGTCGGTCACGACGGTCGTCGACGGCGTCGTGCAGCGCAGCCGGACGAGCGCACCGGGGACCGCGGCGAGGGTGAAGCACCCTACGTCGTCGGTGGTGACGGGTGCCTCCTGCGCCGACTCCGTCTCCAGCACCACCTCGCCGGGCCCGGGCGGCACGAGCTGGCCCACGACCCGTCCCGCGGTGACCTCGAGCTCGACCGTGAGGTCCGCCGCGTCGAACACGAGGCTCCGCGGTGCGCTCACCGCCCCCCGCACCAGCACGCGGTCGTCGAGCAGCGAGTCGTAGCTCAGCGTCGCGAGCTCGGCGTCGACGGTGCGCCACGTCCAGGCGGCCCGGGCGGCGTCGACCTCGCGCCCGCTCACCGGGGTCCCCGCGCCGAGCGCGTCGCGCAGGTCCGCGAGGAGCTCGTCGTCGTCGGTCCATCGTGGCTGCGTCATCACCGTCACCGTCCACTCGTCCACGGGGCTCGCAGCGCGCCGTCGGTACCGGAGCCCGGTCCCAGCCTCCCACCGCGGTGCGCTCCGCGCGTCCCCTGGTGCAGGTGCACCACCCGGGGGAGCCGCGACCCCGCGGCCTGATACACCGGGTCGGCAGTCGTGCCCGTCGGGGCGCTGCGGGTGCTCACGCGGGCAGGCCGGCGGCGACGGGTGCGAGCTCCGGCGCCGCGCCGGCCGGGGGCAGCGTCACACCCAGGGCCGGGGCGGCTGACGCCCCGGGTGCTCCGGACGCCGGGCGGTCGCCGTGCCCGAGCACCACGAAGCCGGCGGCAGCCGACCGGGACTGCGGGTCCGCGCCGGCGAGCGCGTGCTGGGCGTGCGCGAGCGCGTCGGCTGGGGTCAGGCCCCGGCCGAGCTCGCGGTGGTACGCGACGACCAGCGCGACCGTCTGGGCGTCCGCCACGGGGACGACGGGCGCGACGAGCGTCGCCGTCCCGCCGGCGAGGAGCGCCGCGGTGAACCCGAGGATCTCCCCGCCGCCGACGATCTCGGACCGGGCCGTGTCGCACGCGGCGAGCACGACGTGGTGCGGCGCGTGGGGGACGCGCTCGAGGTCGTGCACCGTGAACGGGCCGTCGGCGAGCGTGAGGGAGGAGAACATCGGGTTGTCCGAGCGCAGCCGCCCGTGCGCGGCGAGGTGCACGAGGCCCGCGCCGTCGAGGGCCTGGCCGACGGGACCCGCGGCGGCGTCCGGGCCGACGAGCACCCGCGCACCCGGGTACCCGGCGGCGACCGCGTCCGCCTCGGCCCGCGCTCCGGGCAGCCCCGGGCCGGCGACGACGACGACCCGTCCGTCGGGTGGCGCCTCGCGCCCGGCGGCGGCGTGCCACAGCGCCGCGGACGGGCTCACGCTCACGGCGCGGCCCCGGCACGACGGGAGCACCGACCAGGGCACCTGCTGCAGCACCCCGACCGGGACGACCACGAGCGGCCGGTCGCCGACCGCACCGCGCAGCGGGAGCACGAGCAGCGCGTCGAGCCGGGCCCCGGCGCGGGCCAGCACCGTCTCGGCAGCCGCGAGGCTCGCCGGGCGCGCGGTCCCCGCGGCGAGCCGGCGCAGCGCGAACCCCACGAGCTCGACCTGCGCGCGGACCTCCTCGACCGTCCCGAGCGCGTGCAGCCGGACCTGGCTCGCCGTGACCGTCACCGCGAGCAGCCGTCCCTCGTGCTCGACGTACTCGACGAGCGCCGCGCCGCCCAGCGTTCCCTGCAGCTCGGGGACGGGTCGCGGGCGCACGGGAGCGCCGCCGCCGTGCCCCGGCAGGGCGCGGCAGTGGTCGCGGATCGTGCGCTCGAGCGTGACCTGCTGCTGCACCGCGGACGACGTCGGGGCCCCGGCCGTCCGCCGTTCCTCGATCGAGGTCATCGTCGCGCGCAGCTGGGCGAGCAGGTCGGCGAGCACGGCGTCCTCGGGCGGGTGCACCCGACGCAGCAGGGTCGCGGTCGCACGGTTGCACTCGGCCCACCACAGGACGTGCCGGGCGTCACCGTCCTCGAGCGCGAGGCGCAGACCCATCCGGGCGATCGCCCCGCGGTGGACCGTGACGTGCGCGCGCAGCTCGGTCGCCCCGAGCGTGGCGCGGTGGTCCTCGACGACCCGCAGGCCGGCGCGCAGGGCGGCGACGGCGCCGTGGCGGTCCCGCGTCTGCTCGCGCAGCATCGCCTCGGCGAGCCACGCCCGGGCGCGCGCGTCCGCCGGTCCGGCACGGCGCGCCCGGCCGGCCTCGGCGAGGTCCCGGCGTGCACCCGGCGCGTCGCCGCGGCGCAGGGCGAGCCGTGCCGCGAGGATGCGTGCCTCGAGCGCCGGGACCGCCCACCCCGACTGCGCGAGCGCCTCCGCGACCCGGCGGACCTGCGCCGGCGTCACGGCCCGGTCCGCCTCGACGAGGGCCTGGACGCGCGCGTACCGCGCGAGGGTCGTCCACTCGGTGCGGCCCATCCGGCCGAAGTCGTGCATCGCCGTCTCGGCCGCCGCCCGGGCCCGCTCGGCGTCGCCCTGGACGAGCGCGATCGTCGAGAGCAGGAGCCGGGCCTCGGGCAGGTGGTTGCGCCGCCCGTCCCGCTCGTCGGCGGCGACCGCGGCCTCCGCGGTCGCCCGTGCCTCGTCGACCAGACGCACCGACAGCAGCAGCTCGGCGCGGTCGGTGAGGATCGACCCCGGCGCCAGCCCGAGGTCGGTGAACGCCGTCTCCGCGGCGGCGAGGTGCCGGAGCGCGGCCGGGACGTCGCCGCGCTGCGCGTGCACCCAGGCGAGGTTGTGCGCGACGATCGCGCCGGGCAGCCGCAGGCCGTGCTCCGTGCACAGCCGGCCCGCGGCGACGAGGTCCGACTCGGCGGCGGCGAACTCGCGCCGGGCGGTGTGCAGGAGCCCGCGGTTCGAGAGCGCGCGCGTCGCCCACTGCACGTCGCCGGCCCGGCGCAGCACCGGCAGCGCGCGCCGCAGGTCGTCGAACGCGTCGTCGAGCCGGCCGAGCTCCTGGGAGATCGCCGCGCGCTGCGTCAGCGCCCGGGCCGCCGCGACGCCGTCGAGCTCGGCGAGCGCACGGCCGATCTCTTGCGCCGACTGCCGGGGCCGGCCCCGGAGCATGAGCGCGGACGCGAGGCTCATCCGCGCCTCGCCGGTCAGCCCGGCGTCGGCGGCACGGCGTCCGGCCCGGACCGCGGCGCGCAGGTGCACCAACGCGTCGTCGAGCCGGGACTGCTGCATCGCCGCGACGCCCAGGGCCCGCTCCGCGACGCAGGCCGCAGCCCAGGCGCGCGCGGCCCTGGCCGCCGGGACGACGTCGCTCGCGAGCACGACCGCGGCGGCGGGGTCGACCCCCGCGAGCCGCAGCGCCTCGTCGGCGTCGCCCCTGAGCCCCGTCACGTCTGCCTCGTCCCGACCGCGTGCGTCCTGCTCCGACGGTCGCGCGTGCGGGCCGCTTCGTCAACGGGCAGCGCTCGTCCCTTCCGGGCCGGAGCGGCCGCTGGGAGACTGGCGTGATCCCGGCGGGTACGGAGGCGCACATGTCCGAGCACGACCCGAGGCGGCCCACCGCGACGCCGTCCGCGACCGTGGACGTCCTCGTCGCCGCCGAGCACGAGGGGCTGGTCCGCACGGCGCTCGACCGCTGGGGAGCGACCGGCTGCACCCACGAGAGCGACGACGCGCTGGGCCTGAGCCGGCTCGCGTTCCCGCGGGAGCACCTCGAGGGGCTGCTCGACGGGTGGCGTGCGCGGCCGCAGGGGTCGGGGAGCGACGCGGTGCGGGACGACGCGACGGTGCCGGAGCTCGACGAGGGGTACGCCAGGCCGCTGCGCCGGGCCGTCGACGGTGGGCTCGAGCCCGACCACGCCGACGAGCTCCTCCGGCTGCTGCGCGCGTGGTTCCGGGACCGGTACTCCGGCTGGTTCCCGACGATGGGCAAGAACCGGTTCGTCGGGCTCGTCACCAACGGCGGCGGCACGGTCTCGCACGGCGGCGGCCCGCCACCGGAACGGACCGACGAGGCCGTGCGCCTCGGGGGGCGAGGGGGCGCGGGGATCACGGTCGGCGTCCTCGACACCGCGGTGTCCCCCCACCCGGCGCTCGCGGGTCGCTACCTCGCGGACCCGCCCGACGACCTCGTCTCCGGCGACGGGCCGTTCCCGGTGGCGGCGGGGCACGCCACGTTCGTGACCGGGCTCGTGCTGCACCGTGCGCCCGGCGCGACGGTCCGGGTGCGGCGCGTGCTCGACGACCGGGGTGCGGCGTCGTCGTGGGACGTGGCGCGCGGCATCGTCGCGCTCGGGCGCAGCGGGATCGACGTCCTCAACCTCTCGCTCGTGTGCTACACCTCGGACTCGCGTGCGCCGCTCGCGCTCGCCACGGCGGTCGACCGGCTCCCGCCCGAGGTCCTGGTCGTGGCGTGCGCCGGCAACCACGCGGACCCGGTCGTCGCCCAGCAGGTCGGGGGGACCGGACCGGACGGCGCGCTGCGGGTCGACGCGCGCGAGCCCGCGTGGCCGGCGGCGCTCGACGACGTCGTCGCGGTCGGCTCCGCGCGGGTCCGGGAGTCGAAGAAGGGGAAGCGCTCGGCGAGGCTCACGGCGTTCACGCCCCCGGACGCCCCGTGGATCGACGTCGTGGTGCCCGGCGAGGGCCTGCTGAGCACCTACCTGACCGGCCCGGTCGAGCTCGACGACGGCACGGTGCAGGAGTTCTCGGGCCAGGGACGCTGGGGCGGGACGTCGTTCTCGGCCGCGCTGCTCACGGGCCACGTCGCCCGCCGTGCCGCGAAGCAGGGCGTGCCGGTCCGCGAGGCGTGGTCGTCGCTCGTGGCCGGTGCCCGAGCCGCCGACGGCACGGGGTACGTGCCGCCGTTCGTCGACGTCCCGCTCTGACGCAGGTAGAGCGACGACGGCCCGCCCCGCACCCGCCCCGGGCAGAGCCGGTGGGCAGGTACGGCGACGGGCCGTCGCGTGGCGTCAGCGGGGGAGGGACACCTCCGCCTCGACGGCGCCGGGCGAGGTCAGCGCGAACGACGCCGACGCGTCACCCGCCGAGACCCGGTAGTCGCCGAGGAACCCCTGCACGGCGACCCGGCCGGACGCGTCGGTGCGCAGCGCCGTCGGCCCGTGCCACCACTCGCCCTTGACCAGCCCGTGCAGCGCGCCGTATGACGGCTTGGGGGTGCCGTCCGCGCGCACGAGCCCGACCGGTGCGCCGAGCCACGCGCCCTCGTCGGAGATCCCCCAGTAGGTGACGGCCTGCACGGCGGGGTGACCGACGAGCGTGCGGTAGTGCCGCACGATGTCCTCGGCCTGCCGCTCCTCGCCCTCCGGGGTCGAGGGCCACGACGGGACCTGGTAGTCGTTCAGGTCCTTGATGTGCGCCGGCATGAGGTCGCCCGAGAGCAGCGTGCTCTCGGTCAGGTGCAGCGGCAGCCCATACCGCGCGAACCGGTCGAGGATGCGCAGCGTCTTCTCCTCGCCCCAGTAACCCTGGTGCATGTGGCTCTGCAGCCCGATCGCGTCGATCCGGACGCCCGCCTCGAGCACGCCCTCGATGAGGCACTCGTACGCGGTCGACAGGTCGAAGTCGTTGAGCAGGAGCGTCGCGCGGGGGTTGGCCGCGCGCGCCTCCTCGAACGCCATCCGGATCGTCGCGATGCGCCCCCGCTCGTAGCAGAGCCGCGTGATGCCGTTGCGGTGCTCCTCGTTGTCGAAGACGGGCATGATCACGACCTCGTTGATCGCGTCCCACACGTCCACGACACCCGCGAAGTCGGTGACCTCGCGCCGGATCCGGGCCCGCTGCGCGGCCTCGACCTCGTCGGTCGAGAGCTCGCGCAGCCAGTCCGCCGTCACCGTGTGCCACACCAGCGGGTGGCCCTTGACCGTGACGCCGCGCTCGGCGAACCACTGCGCGGTCCGCAGCAGCCGAGCCGTGTCCGGCTCACCGCGTCGGGGCTCGAAGCCACCCCAGTAGAACGGCAGCGTGACCGTGTTGAACACGTCGAGGAACAGGTCGGCGAGGCGTGCGGCGCTCGCGGGCGGGGCGCCCCCGAACGGGCTGTCCGGGAGCGCCTCCGTCTCGTCGTTCGCGAGGCCGATGAAGTCGAAGCCGATGTTGCCGAACGCGAACGCGTGACGCGTCTGCTCGACGACGACCTCGGTGTCGGCCAGGGGCCGCCCGCCGGCGCCACGCACGGTCAGCGTGGCGTCGGCGGTGCGGTGCCGGAGATCAGCAGCCATCAGAACGGCCACCAGCCCCACCACCAGGACGGCTTGGCGAGCTGCACGGTCACCGTGGTGTCGGCCGTGACCTCGCCCGCGGTGCCGCGCAAGGTGTACTTGCCCGGCAGGACCCCGCGCGGGACCCGGACCTCGGTCGTCGCGGAGCCGTCCGCGCCGACCGTGACGTCGCCGAGGTCGACGCGTGCGACGACCCAGCGCCCGATGCGCCGCTCGAGCACGAGCTCGACCGTGCTGCTCGGGAGGTAGCCCTCGAGCGTGACGCCGAGCTGCTCGCCGGCCCGGACCTTCCGGTCCGCCGTGACGCTCGGGTCGGGCTCGGGGACGACGACCGCGGGGACGAGCTCGGCGACGCCCCAGCGGGCCGTGCTCTGGTAGCCGCGACCGGTCGGGTCCGCCCACGCCCGCACCGCGGTGCGCGCCCCGGCGGTCGCGTCGTTGACCTGGAAGTCCAGGCCGTGGAACGTCCCCACGCCGCCGGCCTCGAGCAGGCTGACCGACGCCTCGACGACGTATCCGCCCTCGACGGTGCTCGTCCGGCTCACGAGGCGGTTCTGCTGGAACGCCTCGTCACCCGTCCCGAACGACGTCTCGTTGAGGTAGCTGATCCGGATCTGCGTGTCGTCGTAGCGGTACGGACCGTTCTTGACGTTGCCCGCGTCGAGGAAGATCTCGAGCGAGTCCTGGACCCACGGGTCGGAGCCCGTGGCGTCGAGCGTCGGGTCCGCGACCTCGGCCAGCACGTACAGGGTGTTCTCGCGCCACAGCGTCCGCACGTTCGCGGTCGCGCCGCCCTCGCCCTCGATCTGCTTGTCGGTCGTGACGGCGTTCGCCGACGCCCACGCGGCGTCGACCTGGCCGTCGATCACGGGCGCCGCCGCGGCCTCGACCACCTGGGTGGTGGACAGGGCCTCGACGAGCGTGAGCGTCCCGAGCACACCCGGCTGGTTCCACGCCGCGGTGCTCTCGCCGTCCGTGACCTGCAGGTCGAAGCTCACCTGGTCGCCCTCGGCCGACGTGCGCGGCAGGTGCGCGACGACCGCGTACCCGCCGTCGACCGCCTCGACGACGGCCTCGACCTCGGACTCTCCGTCACGCCCGACCGTGTACGACTCGTCGCCGACGACGAAGGTGACCGCGTCGGACGCGTCGACCGTGGCGTCGGTGACCCGGGCGTAGGCCGACAGGTGGTCGGCCTCCCAGCGCACCGAGAAGCCCGCGACGTCCTCGACCGTCTGGAGCGGCAGCTGCCGCCACTCGACGACGCCCGTCGCGCCCGCGGCGACCGCGACGTCGCCGCGGAACGCGTTGGCCGCGCGCTGACGGGCCGGGAGCTCGCCGTCGACCGCGCCGTCGTAGGCGGGCTTGGCCTGCAGCCCGTCGTCGAACAGCAGCGGGGCGCCCGAGTCGACGCGCCAGCTGCGGCCGTCGGTCAGGCCCCACACGGTCACCGAGAACAGGTCCTCGGCGTGCTCGCGGAAGACCCGGAACGCGTCGCGGTAGTAGTAGCCCTGCTCGACGAGGTTCGCCTGGGTGACGGGCGTGCCCGTCGTGACGTCGAGCTCCGAGACCACTTGCTGCAGACCCAGGTCGTCGAACGCCACGATCGCGTCCTCCAGGGCCTGGACCGGCATGGCCAGGCTCACGTGGAACTGGTGGCCGACCGCGTCGACCGGGACGTCCCGCGCGAGCAGTCGCTCGACGAGCGCGTGCAGCCGCTGCTGCTTGCCGGCCTGCTCGGTGTTGTAGTCGTTGATCGTGAGCGTCACGGGACGCTCGCCCTGGACCGCGAACTCGCCGTTGAACGCCTCGTCGGCGTACTGGAACGCGAGGTCGATGAACTCCTCGCCGAGCACGCGGTACCACTCGCTGCGGCGCAGGCCGTCCTCCTCGCTGCGGCCGTCGGAGACGACCTCGTTGACGACGTCGAACGCGACGACCGGGTTCGTCTCGCTGCCGAAGAGGCCGTAGCCGCCGCCGGTGCTGAGCGCCTCGGCGACGTCGTAGATGTGCGTCCGCATCCGGTCACGGAGCTCCTGCTTGTCGGCCTCGCTCGTGGTGAGCGGCGTGCCGTCCTCGTGCGTGAAGAACCACGCCGGCGTCTGGCTGTGCCACACGAGCGTGTGCCCGTAGACGCGCACGTCGTTCTCCTGCGCGAACCCCATGAGCGCGGTGGCCTCGGGGTGCGTGCGGAACTCACGTGCGTCGGTGTACCAGGCCTCGGGCTTCATGTGGTTCTCGCCCGTGATCTGGTCGAAGTGCCGCAGCAGCAGCTCGGCCGCGGGGCCGGTGGTCTCGCGGCTGTCGATCGCGACGCCGACCGGGAAGTCGACGGTGTCCTGCAGCGGCGTGAGGTCCTGGACCTCGCTGGGCTGCTTCGCGGAGATGACGACGTCGTCGACCAGGAGGTCGGCCGCCGAGCCGTCGGGGTAGGAGGTCTCGAGGTACAGGAACGCGGACTCGGCCTCGGGCATCTGGTAGGTCGCCCGGATCTCGTGCCACGCACCGGACGTCACGCCCGTGAGCTGCGCGACGGTGTCGTACGTCGTCGCACCGTCGGCGGTGCGCTGCAGGCTGAGCCAGACGTCGTCGGTCGGGGCACCCGCGCCGAAGCGGACCCACGCGCTGATGTCGTAGGTCGTGCCCGCGGTGAGCAGGTCCGTGACGTCACGGCCGATGCCGTCGCCCTGGGACGTGCGCCCGCTCACGAGCGCCGCCTGCGTACCGCCGTGCGCCTGCGTGGTGGTGAGCTCGACCGTGGGGTCGCCGTCGGCGTCGCCGCGCGGGACCCAGCCGTCGAGGCCGTCCTCGAAGTCGCTGCTCAGCGAGGTGACCGTGGGAGCGGCGCCGCCCGTGGGCAGCGTGAACGTCCAGCCCTCCGCGAGCCGCTCGCCGATCACCGTGCGGACGGCCGCGATGCCGTTCGCCCGGTCGCCGCCGCCGTCGTGCACCAGCACGATCGCGCCGGGCGTGACCGCCGCACGCAGGTTCGCGGTCAGCGTCTCCTCGGACAGGTCGTTGCCGTCCCAGTCGGAGATGACGTTGCCCAGGCCGAGCGGCTGCATGCCGAGCTCCACGGCGACGGCCGGGGTCGCGCCCCAGCTGCCGTTGGGGGCACGGAAGTACGGGACCTCGAGCTCGGGGTCGCCGGCGGCCTCGCGGATGATCGCGAGGTTCTCCACCAGATCGGCGCGGATCTGCTCGGGCGTCCAGCTGCCCATGTCGGCGTAGGTCGTCGTGTGGTTGCAGACCGTGTGGCCCTCGTCGACGATCCGGCGCAGCAGCGCGGCGCCGCCCTCGGCCTGGACGTTCTGGCCGATGACGCAGAACGTCGCGGTCAGGTCGTTCTCGGCGAGGAGGTCGAGCAGGTCGTCGGTCTCGCCGGGGTTGGGGCCGTCGTCGAACGTCAGCGCGGCGACGTTCCCGGTGCCGCGCGCGGTGGTCACGGGCGTGGGGACGGGGTTGACCGCGCCGCCCGGGACGACGTCCGGGTCCGGCTCGGTGCCGCCGCCGGCCGAGGTGAGCACGAGGTCGTCGACGAGGTAGTCGTAGGGCGCCGCGAGGTCGCCGGTGCCGAGGTAGACCTGCAGCGCCGCGGGGTCCGCCGCAGCGGGCGCCGTGAACGAGCCCGTCACGGTCGTCCACGCGTCGGCGGTCATCGTCGTGTTGCCGACCCACGTGTAGTCGGGCTTGACGACGAACCGCACGCCCGCGGAGCCTGCGGTGCCCTCGGCGAGCCGGGCCCGCATCGAGAACGTGTAGGTGGTGCCGGGCTCGAGCAGCCCGGTGGGGGACTGGATGCCCTCGTAGTCCGCTGCCCGGCCGCTCACGAGGAGCGCCTTGCCGCCGTCGACGTCGACGACCGAGAGCGGCGCCGCGCCGCTCTGGGTCCACGGCGCCCAGGTGCCGTCCTCGAAGTCGGTGCCGAGGACGACGACGGGCTCGTCGGCGGCCGCCGTCAGGTCGGTGGTGGTGGGGGCGGCTGCTGCGCCCGGGGCCACGGCGGCTGCCATGACCACGGCCAGCAGGGCCGCCCCTCGTGCTGTCCAACGCGCGGGTGAACGCGTCATCTATCGCCCCTTTGCGACTGATTCCGGGTGGATGCGCCCTCACCGTAAGCGGTGCGGAGCGCGGCGTACAGAGGTGGAGAACGATTTTTGTAAAACGGTATCGACATCCTTACCGAGTGGTCGCGCTCCCGCACCAGCGGGCGCCCGACCACGTGCAGGAGAGGGCCCCGGCGCCCGCCGCGAGGTCCTGGCGGACCGGCCGGTCGACCGCGGGGCACCGGCCGGGAGACGGCGTATCACCGCACGGTGGCCGGTTTTCCTCCGATGGTGCGACCCCGACAGGCCGGGGGAGCCGACGCCGCGACGGCGACGCGACGACCAGCCACCGCGACCCGGGTGCGCCGACCCGGACCGGGAGTGCGTCATGGCCGAGCTCCGCATCGCGACCTTCAACGTCGAGAACCTCGACGAGACGCCGCCCGGCGCGCGTCCGTCCCTCGCCGAGCGGGTCCTGCTCATGCGCCCGCAGGTCGCCCGCCTGCGGGCGGACGTCCTGTGCCTCCAGGAGGTCAACGGCCAGGAGCGCGACGGGCTCCCGCGCGGGCTGCACGCCCTCACCGAGCTGCTCCGCGGCACCCCGCTCGAGGGCGCCACCATGACGAGCACCCGCACGCAGGGCGGTGAGGTGTTCGACGAGCGGAATCTCGTCGTCGTCAGCCACCTGCCCGTGCTCGCCGTCCAGCAGCTCCGCAACGACCTCGTCGCGCCGCTCACGTACCGGCGCCTGACGGCCGTGCCGCCCGACGCGGCCGCCGTCGTCGTCGGGATCGAGCGACCGATCCTGCACGTCGTCCTGCAGCTCCCCGACGGCACGGCCCTGCACGTCGTGGACGTGCACTGGAAGTCCAAGCTCGCGACCGACATCCCGGGGCAGCGCGTCGACAGCTTCACGTGGCGCACGGCGGACGGCTGGGCCGAGGGGTCGTTCCTCTCGTCGATGAAGCGCATGGCCCAGGCACTCGAGACGCGCCGGCTCGTCGACCAGGTCCTCGACGCGGACCCTGCCGCGCGCGTGGTGGTCGCCGGTGACTTCAACGCCGCGCCCGACGAGGTGTCCGTGCTCGCCGTGCGCGGGAACGTCGAGGACACGGGCAACCCGGACCTGGTGCACCGCGTGCTCGTCCCCGTCGAGAACACGGTCCCCGAGTCCTCTAGGGTCACGCTGTACCACCAGGGCCGGGGGCAGATGCTCGACCACATGCTCGTGACCCGCAACCTGCTCGCGCACTACCGCGGCACGGAGATCCACAACGAGGTGCTGCACGACGAGTCGGCGGCGTTCGCCGTCGACCGCAAGTACCCCGAGTCGGATCACGCGCCGGTGGTCGCGACCTTCGACCTCGGGTGAGGGTGCGGCACCGCCGTCCGAGGGTGCGCCGCCGCCGGTGACGACCGAGCGCTCAGGTGACGACGGTCGAGCGCGTGGCCCCGCGCCCGGGCTCGAGCCAGGCCGCGATCGTCCGGGCGATCTTGCGGCCGCCGTGCGCGGACGGCTCGATCGGGTTCGCGAAGTCGGCGTCCTCGGCGCACACCAGCCGGAGGTCCAGCACGGCGACCCCGCGGGCGTAGGCGGCGCGCGTGAGGACGTCGTTGAACAGCGCGAGGGCGCCGCGCACCACGGCGTGGCTCGGCTCGGTCAGACGCGTGTCGTCGACGCCGTTGTCGAGCACCGAGTCGCCGAGCAGCACGGCGTCGCCGCCCGGCGTCCGCCCGCGCTCCGGGGTCACGCGCCGTCCCCGGCCGGACCCGCGAGTGCCCGCACCGTCTCGATGGTGTCCGCGTCGCCCGCGCCCTTGTCGTCGCGGTAGCGCACCACGCGGGCGAACCGCAGCGCGAGCCCGCCGGGGTAGCGGGTCGAGCGCTGCAGGCCGTCGAACGCGACCTCGACGACCTGCTCGGGCCGCAGCCGGACGGTCCAGCCGTCGTCCTCGACCGCGAGCTCGCCGAACCGCTGCGTCTGCCACGCGAGCATCTCGTCGGTCATGCCCTTGAACGTCTTGCCGAGCATCACGAACCCGCCCGACCCGTCGCGCGCGCCGAGGTGGATGTTCGAGAGCAGCCCGCTGCGCCGGCCCGAGCCGCGCTCGACCGCGAGCACGACCAGGTCGAGCGTGTGCCGCGGCTTGACCTTGACCCACGCGGACCCGCGCCGGCCCGCCTCGTACGGCGCACCGAGGTCCTTGACGATGACGCCCTCCTGCCCGGCGGCGACCCACCCGGTGAACGCCGCCTGCGCGGCGTCCGCGTCCTGCGCGACGACGCGCTCGACCACGTGGGTGCTCGCGACGGCGTCGAGCACCTCGAGGCGCTCCACGAGCGGAGTGTCGAGCAGGTCGCGGCCGTCGGCGTGCAGGACGTCGAAGAAGAACGGGCGCAGCTCGACCTCCGCGGCGAGCTCGGCGTCGCGGGTCGCGCTGCGCGAGGCGGTCTCCTGGAACGGCCGGGGCCGGCCGGCCGCGTCGAGCGCGAGCGCCTCGCCGTCGAGCACCACGGTGCGCACCGGCAGGGCTCGGACGACCGCGACGACCTCGGGCACGCGCGCGGTGATGTCGTCGAGGCTCCGCGTGAAGACCCGCACGTCGTCGCCCTCGCGGTGCACCTGGACCCGGATGCCGTCGAGCTTGGCGTCGACCACGACGGGGCGGCCGTCGAAGCCGGCGACCGCCGTCGGCACGTCGGGCGCCGACGCTGCGAGCATGGGTCGCACAGGGCGCCCGACCGTGAGCCCGAACCCGCCGAGGGCCGCGACGGCCTCCTCGGGCGACGCCGCCCCGAGCGCCGCCACCGCGACCGGCTCCGTGCTCCCCGCGAGCATCGCCGCACGCCGGACCGTCTCGGGCGGGACCCCCGCGGCATCGGCGACCGCGTCGAGCAGCAGCGCGTCGAGCGCTCCCTGCCGCAGGTCGCCCGACACCAGGCCGCGCAGCAGGCGCTGCTCGGGCTTGGTCGCCGCCGCGAACAGCTCAGCGGCGAGCGCGGTGCGGGCCGTCGTCGAGCCGGGGCCCGAGAGCGCCGCCATCGTCTCGAACGCGGCGTCGACCGCGGTCACCTCGAGGGTCGGCTGCGCGGCGGGCGCGGGCAGCGAGGCGAGCGAGCGCCACCCGAGCCCGGTGCGCCGCTGGCGCAGCTCCCCGGCGAGGTAGCGCGCGACGACCGGCACCTCCGCGGGTGCCGTCCGCCGCAGCAGCTCGACGAGCAGCGCGCGCTTCTGCAGGCGTGAACGGGTGGCGGCGAGGGCCGTGGACGTGGCGGCGACGTCGGCGAGCAGCACGCCCGCCATCCTGCACCTCGGGGCGGTCCCGCGCGGCCCGGGGGCTCTCGGGGTCGTGGCCGGTGTCGCTCCGGACGATCCGGGCATATGTTCGCCTCAGAGCACGATCACGCCGACGGGGGAGAGTGATCGCCGTGGCCACTCCGGCAGCGGTCGAACCGCAGGGGGCCGAGAGCGCGAAGGCGCCGCTCGTCGATCGCCGGCTGCGGGTCCCGTTCTTCCTCCTGCTGCTGTGCTTCGCCGCGTGGGGAGCCGCGGCGAACCTCACCGACGTGCTCGTCGGGGTGTTCCGCAGCATCTTCGCCATGTCGAACTTCCAGGCGTCGCTGGTCCAGTTCGCGTACTACGGCGCGTACTTCCTGCTCGCACTGCCGGCCGCGTTCATCAACCGGCGGTTCGGCTACAAGGCGGGGGTGCTCACGGGCCTCGGGCTCGCGGCCGTCGGCGGGTTCCTGTTCGTGCCCGCGAGCCAGCTGCTCGTGTACGAGTTCTTCCTGATCGCGCTCTTCGTGCTGGCCGCCGGGCTGTCGATCCTCGAGACGTCGGCCAACCCCTTCGTCATCGCGATGGGCGCCGAGCGCAGCGCGACGCAGCGGCTCAACCTCGCGCAGGCGTTCAACCCCGTCGGCGCCAACATCGGGGTCCTGCTCGGGGCGGTACTGATCCTGCCCGCGCTGACCTCCGAGGCCGCCAAGGTCATCATGTCGCCCGACGAGATCCGCGAGAGCCAGGAGCAGGACCTCGGGCTGGTGCTCGGTCCCTACGTCGGGATCGCCGCGGTGCTCGTCCTGATCTGGCTGCTCATCGCGTTCCAGAAGATGAGCGTGCCCGTCGAGGAGGAGTCGGCCGCGCAGCCGCGCACGGGGGTCGGGCGCCGCCTCTGGCGCAACCGCCACTACCGGTTCGGCGTCGTCGCCCAGTTCTTCAACGTCGCCGCCCAGACGTGCGCGTGGACGTTCACGATCATCTACGCGCAGGACGTCGTCGGCTTCGCGCCGGAGGAGGCCGGGTGGTTCCTGCAGGCCAGCCTGCTGGTCTTCCTCGTCTCACGGTTCGTCATGGTCTACCTGCTCGGGATCTTCCGGCCCGCGATGCTGCTGCTGGTCATGGCCGTGTTCGGCGTCGTGTGCTGCCTCGTCTCGGTCTTCGTGCTCAACATCGTGGGCCTGATCGCCGTGGTGGCGATCTCGGCCGCGCTCTCGCTGATGTTCCCGACGATCTACGGGGTCGCGCTGCGCGGGCTCGGCGACGACGCCAAGTTCGGCGCCGCGGGCCTCGTCATGGCGATCCTCGGCGGCGCGCTGCTCCCCATGGTGCAGGGCGCGGTCATGGACGCCTCGGGCCGCACCTCGCTCGGCTTCATCGTCCCGGCGGCATGCCTCGCGGTCGTCGCCGCGTACGCGCTGTTCGACCTGCGCACGACCCGCAGCGAGGACGCGCACCAGCTCGCACCCGCGCTCTAGACCGAGGAGAGACCATGCGCACGCGACGTCGGCCCCGTCCGCACCCGCAGCCGCGCTGGTCGCGCCCGCTCGCGCTCGGGGCGGCGTGCGCGCTCGTCGCCGCGCTCGGGGCCTGCAGCGGCGAGGAGCAGGAGGACGTCACGGTCGGGCTGATCACGAAGCAGGAGACCAACCCGTACTGGGTCGCGATGAAGAACGACGCGCTCGACGCCGCCGACGACCACGACGTCGACCTCGTGACGGCGACCGGCTCGTCGGACGTCGACGTGGAGTCGCAGGTCGAGGCCATCCGCCGGATGACGGCCGACGGCGTCGACGGGATCCTCGTCGCGCCGACCGACTCGGAGGCCGTGGTCCCGGCGATCGAGGAGGCGCGGGACGCGGGCGTGATCGTCATCGCGGTCGACACCCCGACCGACCCCACGAGCGCGGTCGACGCCGTGTTCGCGACGGACAACGAGCGCGCGGGTGCGCTCGTCGGCGGGTACGCGCGCGAGAAGGTCGCCCAGCTCGGCATCGAGCCGCGGGTCGCGCTGCTCGACCTCGCGCCCGGGATCGCGTCGGGCGAGCTCCGGCGCGAGGGCTTCCTCGCGGGCTTCGGGATCGAGGAGGGCGACCCGGTGATCTCCGGGTCCGTCGACACGGAGGGCGACGAGGACCTCGCGCGGGTCGCGATGCGGGAGCTGCTCGCCGAGGACCCCGGGATCAACGTGGTCTACACGGTCAACGAGCCCGCGGCCCTCGGGGCGATCGCGGTGATGCGGGACGCCGGGATCGACATGGCCGAGGCGGTCGTCGTGTCGATCGACGGCGGGTGCGCCGCGATGAAGAGCGCCGTGCGCCCGGGGGACCTCGACGCCACCGCGCAGCAGTACCCCGAGAACATGGCCGCGCAGGGTGTCCGGCAGATCGCCGAGGCGGTGCGCGGCGGTGACCGACCGAGCGGGTACCTCGACACCGGCGTCACGCTGGTCACGCGCTACCCGGTGCCCGGGGTCGGCTCGGAGAACGTGCCGTTCGGCGTGCGGAACTGCTGGGGCTGACGACGGTCCGGACCGCGCCGGGCGGGACGCACCGGTCTGCGCCGAGGCTGGACGCCGGGCCCGCGCCCGGCACAGTGCTCGGCCCGGCGTGCTGCGCGTCGTCGTCGTAGCGTGGTGGCACGGCCGTGCGCGGCCGGCGCGACGACGACCGACGGCCCGCACGGGGGTGGCGATGCAGGACCAGGACCCGCACCGGCGCGCCGTGCAGTACCGGCTCGACCGGCTCGCCGAGCAGGACCGCCAGGACGCCGACTCCGGCGCCGCGCAGGACGCGGGGGAGTCGTCGGCGTCGCCCGCGACCGGCCGCGCTGAGGACCGGCCGGCGGCGCCGAGGCCACCGAGCATGGCGGCGCGCGGCTCGTTCGCCGACGAGCTCGTGCGGCAGGCGATGGCCCGCGGTGAGTTCGACGACCTGCCCCTCACCGGCAAGCCGATCCCCGGGCTCACGGGCCGGCACGACCCGGACTGGTGGCTCAAGGCGCTGATCGAGCGCGAGCAGATCACCGGCGTCCTGCCCGAGGCGCTCCAGCTCCGCAAGGACGACGCGGCGCTCGACGGGCGCCTCGACCAGGAACGGACCGAGGAGCGCGTGCGCGAGCTCGTCGAGGAGCTCAACGCCCGGGTCGTCGCCGCCCGGCGTCAGCTCCTCGGCGGGCCGCCGGTCGTGACGCCGGTGCGCGACGTCGAGACCGAGGTCGCGCGCTGGCACGAGCGCCGTCGCGTGCGCCGGGCCGAGGCGGCGCAGCGGGAGCGCGAGGAGTCCGCGGCTGCGGCTGCCGAGCACCGCGCCGCCGCCGAGCACCGCGCCGCAGCCCGGTCCCGGTCGGGCGTCCTCGCGCTGCTGCGCGGCCGGTCACGCGCGCAGGGAGGCACCGGGGACACCGGCTCGCCGGGGCGGGGCTCGGCGGGTGAGTCCGCGGCGGGTGACGGCCCGACGGGGCGCCGCGCGCCGGGTGAGCGCACGACGGACGGCTGCTCCGCGGACCGCGGCTCGCGGGCTCCGAGCGCGCCGGGTGGAGCCGCGACGGACGGGGGAGGTGCGTGACGGCGTACTCGGGCGGCCCCACGGCGCGCGCCCCGGGAGCTGCTCCGCCGGGCGACCTGCTGCGCGACGGCGGCTCGGCCGGGGAGCTCCTCGCGCTGTTCGACGGGCTGGCCGCGGTGGACGTGACCGACCTCGTCGGCGCGTGGCTCGGCGCCGGGGTCCCGACCGGGCACCCGTTCGACGGGCTGCTCGAGCGGCTCGGCTGGCACGGCAAGCGGTTCGCGGGGACCGAGGACGGGTTCCCGCTCGTGTTCCGGGGCGCGGGGGGCGCGCTGTGCTCGGTCGACCCCGGCCGGCTCCCGCTGGCGCTGCTCGTCCGCCGACCCGGCCTGGCGCGCCTCCCGCTCGTCGACCGGCTGTTCCGGGGGGTCCTCCCGCTGCTCGCCACCCGCGCGCCGCGCTCGCGCCTGCGCACCGTCGAGCACCGGGGGGTGCGCACCGCCGCGATGGTCTACGACTCCGTGCCGGTCATCGACGTGTTCCGCCGGGTCGACGACCGGACGCTGCTCGGCGTCATGGACCTGCGCGGCATGCCCGAGCCGTTCTTCTTCCTGCTGCGCCGCGCGCCCGCGTAAAACCCGTGCGTGGGTTCCGGGCGTCGTGGCAGGCTCCCGTCCGCGGTCGGCACGAGCCCCTCTCCGGGCCCCGCTCGCCGCGACGAGGAACGGCACCGACCGCCCGACCGGCCACCACGCACGAGGAGCACACGATGGACCGCCGCACGACGCGCACGCACCAGGCCCGTGGCCTGCGCCGCGTGATGTCGCCCGCAGCCGGCGCGCCGTCCGCGTACCCGAGCGTCGAGCCGCTCGACCGTGCGATGCGCACGCCCGCGCCGCCCGCGGAGGGCCCCGTGACCTGACCAGACGCCGTCTGGCACAGCGTCGAGGAGCCGCCCCGGGAGTCGTCCCGAGGCGGCTCCTCGCATGTCCGGCCGGGCCCGAGGACGGGCCGGGCCTGCACGCCCCGCACGACCGCCCGACCCGCACGACGACACCACCCGCACGACGGCACCACCCGCACGACGGCACCACCCGCACGACCGCACGCCGCACCACCCGCACCCCCGCCGCCGGGGCGTGCTCGCGCCGTCGCCCGCCTCCCGCGGACGACGGTCTGACAGCTGCACAGCGAGAGAGGAACGACCGCACACCGTCCCGGACGGGAGGAGCGCGGCGTCGAGAGCCTGCGCCCGTGGCCCAACGGACGAGGCGCCGCACTACGGATGCGGAGGTCGGGGGTTCGAGTCCCTCCGGGCGCACAGGTCGGCACGGCGACCCATCACCGTGCACGCCGCCGGCCCGCACCGACGGCAGGAGCGGGACGTGGGCCAGCGGCTAGGCCTCCTGCCTCGGGAGCAGGCGAGCGAGGGTTCGAGTCCCTCCGTCCCGACGCACCGCCCGACGCCCACCTGTCCCGGGACACGGGACGACGGGCGTCGGTCCTGGGTAGCTCAGTAGGGCAGAGCGCCCCGCTCATATCGGGGAGGTCGCGGGTTCGAGACCCGCCCCAGGGACCAGCGCGGCCGGCCTACCAGCCGGGCGCGCGGACCCACGCGCGCGTAGCTCAGCGGAGAGAGCGGCTGCGTCCGGAGCAGCAGGTCGGGGGTTCGATCCCCTCCGCGCGCACCACGGCCCGTCGCTCAGCCGGGCGACGAGCCGTCCGGCCGACCCGTCCGCGCCTGACCCCCGGCACGGTCCGCGGGGTCCGCACGACCGGCACGCTCCGCGCGCCCGGCGCGCTCGGCCCGGAACGCCGCGGCGAGCTGCTGCGACTGCGCCTGCACGAGGTTGAGGAGGAACGCGTACTCCGGTCCGTCGCGCTCACCCAGCGGGCGGACGCGCAGCCAGGCGTCCCGGGCAGCCCGGATGTCGTCGTCGGTGACCGCGCCCATGTCCATCCGCACACCGTGCACCCCGCCACCCACACGCCCCCGCCACCCACACGCCCCCGCCACCCGCACGCCCCCGCCACCCGCACGCCCCCGCCCCCACACGTACCGCCCGTAGCCATCCGTCCTCTCCGCCCGCAGCCACGACCCCCCGACCAGAGCACCGACCCACCACGAGAGGAAGGACGGACCGTGAGCACCCGGAGCGTGCAGGTCCTCAACGCCGGCTACGAGCCGCTGCACCACGTGTCCCTGGAGCACGCCATCACGATGCTCGCCCGCGGGGTCGCGATCGTCGAGGAGCACGTCGAGGGCGCGACGTTCGGGCCGCACCCGCTGCCGACCACGGTCCGCCTGCTGCGGTACGTCGCGATGGGGTGGCTGCAGCGCCGCGCCGCCGCGTGCACCAAGGCCGGCGTGCGCGCGCGCGACCGCCACCGGTGCGCGTACTGCGGCGGGCGCGCCGACACCGTCGACCACGTCGTCCCCGCGTCGCGCGGCGGCGCGCTGACGTGGCTCAACACGGTCGCGGCGTGCCGGGCGTGCAACAACGCGAAGGCCGACCGGACGCCTGCCGAGTGGGGCCGGCCGCTGCTCGTCACGCCGTACGTGCCCGAGCGGGTCGTCGCGCTCCGCCCGGCGCTCGCCCCGGTCTGACGAGGCCGTCGCGGCACCGGCACCGGCGCCCGTCCCTGCCCGTCGGGGACGTGCGCCGGCGCCGGCCCGCGACCGGTGGACGCACGGCCGGATCGCTGTGAGGCTCGGGAGGCAGGCGTCCGGTGGACGACGCTCCGGCGCCGCCCGGTCCTCGAGGGGAGCACACGCATGGCCGTGTCGAGGGAGCAGCGCTCGATCTGGCGACGGTTGCCCGTCGACCGCATCGAGGAGGTGGAGAGCGCGAGCGGGGCGGGGCGGCTCACGAAGAGCCTGGGGCTGTGGCAGCTCACCGCGATCGGGGTCGGCGGGATCATCGGCGTCGGGATCTTCTCCCTCGCCGGGCTCGTCGCGCACGGCGACGCCGACAACCCCGGGGCGGGTCCGGCGGT
Organism: Cellulomonas jepli; assembly: GCF_047229345.1. Lineage (NCBI taxonomy): Bacteria > Bacillati > Actinomycetota > Actinomycetes > Micrococcales > Cellulomonadaceae > Cellulomonas > Cellulomonas jepli. The sequence continues at coordinate 49,577 of NZ_JBFTER010000001.1, forward strand.
GCTGATCTCGTTCCTGATCGCGGGGCTGGCGTCGTCGGCGGCGGCGCTGTCCTACGCCGAGTTCGCGGGCATGATCCCGCGCGCCGGGTCGGCCTACACGTACGGGTACGTGGCGATCGGGGAGGTCGTCGGCTGGTTCATCGGCTGGGACCTGCTGCTCGAGTACATCGCGATCGTCGCGGTCGTCGCGATCGGCATCTCGGGGTACCTCGACGCGTTCCTCGCCGGGCTCGGCCTCGAGCTGCCGACGGCGATATCGGAGAGCCCCGAGGGCGGCGGCGTCGTCAACGTGCCCGCGGTCCTCGTCTGCCTGCTCGTGACGTTCATCCTGAGTCGCGGCACCCGCACGTTCGGCCGGTTCGAGCTCGTCGCCGTCGCGATCAAGGTCGGGCTCATCCTGTTCATCATCGGTCTGGGCGTGTTCTACGTGGACACGGGCAACTACGACCCGTTCATGCCGAACGGGTTCGGGCCGGTCCTCACCGGCGCGGCCACGGTGTTCTTCGCGGTGTTCGGGTACGACGCGATGTCGACCGCCGCGGAGGAGGCCACGGACGGGCGCAAGCACATGCCGAAGGCGATCATCCTGTCGCTGATCATCGCGATGCTGCTGTACGTCGCGGCCACGCTCGTGCTCACGGGCCTGCAGAGCTACGAGGACATCGACCCGACCGCCGGCTTCGCGTCGGCGTTCACGAACGTGGGCCTGCCGGTGATCGCGAGCATCATCTCGGTGTTCGCGGTCCTCTCGATCATGACCGTGATGCTGACGTTCCTGCTCGGCGTCACGCGCGTGTGGTTCTCGATGAGCCGTGACGGCCTGCTCCCGACGTGGTTCGCGGGCGTCGACCGGCACGGGACGCCGCAGCGGGTCACGTGGATCGCCGGCCTCGGCTCCGCGGCGCTCGCGGGCGTCTTCCCGATCCGCGCCGTCGCGGACCTCACGAACATCGGCATCCTGTCCGCGTTCGTCGTGGTGTGCGTCGCGGTGATCATGTTCCGGTACACGCGGCCCGAGGCGGAGCGCTCCTTCCGGCTCCCGCTCATGCCGTTCGTGCCGGCGTTCGGGGTGCTGGCCTCGCTGTTCCTGATCCTGCAGCTGCACTGGGAGACCTGGCTGCGGTTCGGGATCTGGCTCGTGATCGGGCTCGTCGTGTACTTCGCGTACGGGCGCCGGCACTCGCTGCTCAACCCGGACAGCCCGCACCACGCGCACGTGCACGCGCCCGACGACTGACGCGGAGCGGCATCACGCGCGCCTGCTCGGTGCGCCGGGTCGGGCGCGCCCGGACCCGCGTCAGATCCGGCCGCGCACCGGCGTCCGCTCGGCCGGGTCGGCGTCGTCCGGCATCGCCATCTCGGCGCGCACCCCGAGCAGGCGCACCTCGCGCTCCTCGAGGCCCTCGGCGAGCGCGAGGGCGGCGGCCACGACCTCCGCGGCGTCGCGGCTCGGGGTGGGGAGCTTGCGGCTCACGACCTTGGTGTCGAACGGCGCGTAGCGCACCTTGAGCGCGACGCGGACGACCTCGCGCCCGTCCTCCGCGGTGTCGGCGACGACCGCGCGGGCGAGCTCGCCGACCGCGGCGCGCACCTGCTCGGGCGCGACCAGGTTCTGCTGGAACGTGGTCTCCCGGCTGTGCCCGCGCGGGACCCAGGGCCGGTCGTCGACGGTCGTGGGCCCGAGCCCGTGCCCCAGCTCGTGGTACCAGACCCCCATGCGCGGTCCGAACTCGGCGACGAGCGCCTCGGTCGGGGCGGCTGCGAGCTCGGCGACCGTGCGGACGCCGAGCCCGGCGAGCCGGCGGGAGACCTTGGTGCCGACGCCCCAGAGCTCGATCGTCGGCCGCTCGCCCATGACGTCGAACCAGCTCGCCTCCGTCAGCCGGAACACCCCGGCGGGCTTGCCGAAGCCCGTCGCGATCTTGGCGCGGACCTTGGTGTCGCCGATCCCGACGGAGCAGTGCAGCCGGGTCGCCGCGAGCACCGTCTCCTGGGCCCGGCGGGCGAGGGCCTCGGGGTCGTCGGTCACCGCGCCGAGGAACGCCTCGTCCCACCCGAGCACCTCGACGACGACGCCGAGCCCGCGCAGCGCCGTCATGACCTCGTCGGAGACCGCCTCGTACGCGGGGCCGTCGACGGGCAGGAACACCGCGTCGGGCGCCTTGCGCGCGGCGACCCGCAGCGGCAGGCCGGAGTGCACGCCGAGCGCGCGCGCCTCGTAGGACGCGGTCGACACGACGCCGCGCTCGGTGGGGTCGCCGCGCCCGCCGACGACCACGGGTCGCCCGGCGAGCTCGGGGCGGCGCAGCACCTCGACGGCGGCCACGAACTGGTCGAGGTCGACGTGCAGGACCCAGGGCGTCGGAGCGCTCATGTCCCGAGTCTGGCGGCGCCGGGCGGCCACGGCACGCGCGCCGCACCAACGCGCGGCGCGGACCCTCGCCCGTGCGGGGCGTCGCCGCCGGCCGACCGGCCCGCGCCCGCGCCCGGCGGGTCCGTCAGGGCGTGCGGAGCCTGTGCAGCACCTCGCCCGCCTGCGGGACCACGAGCGTGTCGGAGTCGGCGGCCCACGCGTCGACGTCGACCTCCGCGGGGTCCAGGTAGTCGAGGTTCGCCGCGCGCACGACGTCCTCCGGGATGCCCGTCGCGAGCGTCACCGTGACCCGGCACCGCTCGCCGTGCTCGTCGTCGTAGGTGCCCTGGCCGCGCAGGTGCGTCGAGTGCGCGAGGTCGCCCCACGGCAGGTGCGAGAAGCGGTCCCACTGCTTCACGAAGTAGTCGCGGCAGTGGTACCCGATCTCGAGGATCTGCGGGTGCATCACGGAGATCTCGGTGATGTGCGGGGCGTAGAGGACGACCTGGCCGCCGTCGGCGACGACGGGCTCGACCTTGTAGAACCCCTTCGCGCCGGTCCACATGTCCTCGTACTTCGTCGGGATCACCGACAGCACGCGGCGCACGGGCGCGTCGAGGTACCGCACGTGCGTCTCGGCCGAGACGTCCGCGGCGGCGGCCCACGCGTCCTGCGGGCTGCCGAAGCTCGCGGCGTGCAGCGCCCCGGTGCCGGACTGCGCGACGACGCACAGCGCGTACCGCTCGCCGGGCACGAGCGCCGCGGCCTCGTCGATCAGGGCGCGCACGGGCGTGATGCCCCGCGTGCCGATGATTTCCGAGCTGCTGATCAGGGCGCCGAGCCAGTGCGACACGTTGATGACGTCCTTCACGGCGACACCCGGGAACAGGTACTTGTTGCCGCCGGAGAACCCCACGACCTCGTGCGGGAACACCGGGCCGATGATGAGCGTCACGTCGTGCTCGACGACGGCCCGGTTCAGGCGCACGTCGACGTCGCGCACGAGGCGTCCCTCCGACAGCTCGGAGAGCCGCTCCGCGCTGATGGTCCCGACGGACACGAACGTCGCCTCGTCCCACCACTCGTGGTTGAGCACCGTCGTGCCCGGGTACGTCCCGGCGAGCTCGCCGGCCGCGTACCCGAGGTGGCGCGCGAGCTCCGGCTCCGCCATCGCGGCGTGCGTGCCGAGCGCGACGAGGAACGTCAGGTGGGCCGCCCCCGCGGCCGTCGCGGCCTCGTGCACCGCCCCGAGCAGCAGGGGGAGCGGGCAGCTGCGCGTCCCGTCGGGCACGACGACGCACAGGGTCCGGCCCGCGAGGTCGATCTCGGCGAGGCGCTCCGTGACGAACGCGCGGACCGTGGCGTCGTCGAGGACCTGGCCGGGTCCGCCGACGGACCGGGCGCCGACGCGGTCCGCGGGCTGGGTGAGGGCTGTCATCCGCCCACCCTGCGCCCCCGCGGGCCGCCGGGGCAACGCCCCGTGGCAACGTGCGGCAACGTCCGGTCGGCGGGAACCGGTCAGCCGTGCCGGGCGGGCGCCCCGCGCGCCGGTTCCCGTGCGGAGGACGACGCCGGTGAGGAGGACGACGCCGTCGTGGACGACGACGCCGGTGCGGACGACGACGTCGCCGCGGACGCCGCCGCCGCGGAGGCCGACGGGAACCCCGTCGCGGTGGACGCCGACGCGGAGCCCGTCGCCGGGGCGGGGGCTGCTGCTCCCGGTCGCGTCCACGCGTGCCGGCGCCGGCCGGGCTTGGCCGTCGAGCCGCGCACCACGAGCTGGGCGGGCAGCACGGTCGCGCGCACCGCGTGCGGCGTGGTGTGCCCCAGCTCGCGCAGGAGCGCGCGCACGGCGTGCGACCCGAGCGCACGCAGCGGCGCGGCGACCGTCGTCAGGGGCGGGCTGCAGAAGTCCGACCCGAAGATGTTGTCGAACCCCACGACGCTGACCTCGGCCGGGACCCGTGCGCCCATCGCCGCCAGGCCGCGCATGAGCCCGATCGCGACGAGGTCGTTGTAGCAGACCACGGCCGTGGCGGGGGCCTCGGCGAGCGCGTGCGCGGCGTCGAGCCCGCCCCGCACCGTCGGCTCGAACCGGCCCAGGCGCCGGACCTTGAGCTCGAGCTCGTACCCGGCCTCGCGCATGCTCCGCCAGCGCATCCCGTCGGCCCACGACGCCTCGGGGCCGGCGGCGTACGCGACGGTCTGGTGCCCGAGCTCCCCGAGGTGCTCGACCGCGCGCCGCATGCCCCGCGAGTTGTCGGTCACGACGCTCGGCACCTCCGTGAGCACCCGGTTGAGCACGACCGTGGGCCGCTGCTTGGCCATGACCCGGATCGTCGAGTCGGACATGCGCGACGTCGCGAGCACGACCCCCTCGACGAGCGGCAGCACCCGGTCGAGCGCCTGCCGCTCCGCCTGCGCCGACTCCTGCACGTCCGAGACGAGGACGGTGTACCCGGCCGCGGTCGCCGCCTGCTCCGCGCCGCGGATGATCTCGAAGAAGAACGGGTTCGTCACGTCCGAGACGATCAGCGCGAGGAGCGCCGTCCGTCCGGTCGGGAGTGCCCGAGCCAGCGGGTTCGCGCGGTAGCCCATCGACTCGGCGACCGCCCGGATGCGCGCCGCGGTCTCGGCGTTGACACGGCCGGGCCGGGAGAAGGCCCGCGAGACCGTGGACGGCGCGACGCCGCACTCGCGGGCCACGTCGTAGATCGTCGGTCCGCGGCGCTGCGGGCCCTGATCCTCGGGCATACGTGCACCGTACGGGCGGTGACAACCCGCGGCAACCGCTTGTCGCCGCGCCGCCCGCAGCGGTGAATGGGGGTGGACGCACACCCCACACGGCCCCGCCGGCTCGCCCGGCGGAGAGGAGAACCCATGCTTCGCCCCCAGGACACCCGGACGCGTGAGCGCAGGTCCCTCGCGGGGATCTGGCGCTTCCGGCTCGACGCCGAGGGTGCGGGCCGCCGCGACCGCTGGTTCACCGGCACGCTCGACGGGGCCGTCGACGTCCCGGTGCCCGCGAGCTACAACGACGTCCTCGCCGACGCCGCGGTGCGGGACCACGTCGGTGACGCCTGGTACCAGACGACCGTGCGGGTCCCGCGCGGGTGGGCCGGGGAGCGGATCGTGCTGCGCTTCGACTCCGCGACGCACCGAGCGGTGGTGTGGGTCGGCGACACGCAGGTCGCCGAGCACGAGGGCGGGTACACGCCGTTCGAGGTGGACGTGACGCACCTCGCGGTGCCCGGCGAGGAGCTCCGGGTGACCGCGGTCGTCAACAACGAGCTCTCGTTCCAGACGATCCCGCCGGGCGTCGTCGAGGAGACGCCGCACGGGCGCCGGCAGCGCTACTTCCACGACTTCTTCAACTACGCGGGCCTGCACCGCACGGTGTGGCTCTACGCGACGCCGACGACCTACGTCCGCGACGTCACGGTGGTCACCGACCTCGACGGGACGACCGGGGTCGTGCGCTGGGCCGTCGAGTCCTCGGGCGACGCCGCCCGCACCACGCGGGTCACGCTGCGCGACGCCGAGGGTCGCGTCGTGGCCACGGGCGAGGGTGAGCAGGGGGAGCTGCGCGTCGAGGACGCCCACCTGTGGGCGCCCGGCGACGGGTACCTGCACGAGCTCGACGTCGAGCTCGTCGGCGAGGACGGCGCGACGCTCGACAGCTACCTCCAGACGGTCGGCATCCGCACGGTCGAGGTCCGTGGCATCGAGTTCATCATCAACGGCGAGCCGTTCCACTTCACCGGCTTCGGCAAGCACGAGGACAGCGCCGTGCGCGGCAAGGGCCACGACGACGCGTTCCTCGTGCACGACTTCGCGCTGCTCGACTGGATCGGCGCCAACTCGTTCCGGACGTCGCACTACCCGTACGCCGACGAGGTGTACGACTACGCGGACCGCCACGGCGTCGTCGTGATCGACGAGGTCGCGGCCGTCGGGCAGAACATGGGCCTCGGGGGAGGGATCTTCGGCACCCAGGGCTACGTGACGTTCTCCCCGGAGACGGTGAACGACACCTCCCGCGAGGTGCACGCGCAGGCGATCCGCGAGCTGGTCGCCCGCGACAAGAACCACCCCAGCGTCGTGCTGTGGTCGATCGCGAACGAGCCCGAGTCGGACACCGACGCGGCGCGCGCGTACTTCGAGCCGCTGTTCGCCCTGACCAAGGAGCTCGATCCGACGCGGCCCGTCGGCTTCGTCAACGTCATGCTCGCGCCGCACGGGAAGTGCCAGGTCTCCCAGTTCGGCGACGTGCTCATGCTCAACCGCTACTACGGCTGGTACGTCAACAGCGGCGACCTCGTCGCCGCCGAGGCCGCCTGGCGCGAGGAGCTCGAGGCGTGGGCCGGCGACGGCAAGCCGATCATCATCACCGAGTACGGCGCGGACACCCTGCCCGGCCTGCACTCGGTCACGCCGGTGCCGTGGACCGAGGAGTACCAGGTCGAGTACCTCGAGATGAACCACCGCGTGTTCGACGACGTCGACGCGGTGGTCGGCGAGCACGTGTGGAACTTCGCGGACTTCCAGACGTCGTCCGGCGTGATGCGCGTCGGCGGCAACAAGAAGGGCGCGTTCACCCGTGACCGCCAGCCCAAGGCCGCCGCGCACGCGCTGCGCCGGCGGTGGACCCGGCAGCCGTGACCGTGCAGCCGCGGCGGGCGTGGCCCGTCCGCCCGCTGGCCCGCGCGGCCGTCCCGGCTAGGGTCGGAGAGGTCGCCCCCGGCCGCGCCGAGCGCGTGGTCGTGACCCGCCCGATCCCGGCTCAGGAGGCCTGATGCCCCAGCACGTCGAGCGGCCGTGGCTGCGGCTCCTGGACGACGCGGACCGCGACGCCGTCGAGAACCTCTCGGCGGCGCTGCGGTCCGCCGTGCCGTCCGGGCGCCTCGGCGTCGCGTTCTCCGGGGGCGTCGACTCCTCCGCCGTGCTCGCCCTGGCGACCGAGGCGCTCGGTGCGGCCCGCGTCGTCGCGGTCCTGGGCGTCTCGCCGAGCCTCGCGGCGGACGAGCGGTCCGCGGCGCACGACGTCGCCCGGGTCGTCGGCGCGCCGCTCGTCGAGGTCGAGACGCACGAGGGCGACAACCCCGAGTACCGGCGCAACGGGCCCGACCGCTGCTTCTTCTGCAAGGACGAGCTGTTCACGCGCATCGGCGCGGACGTCGTCGCCGCGCACGGGCTCACCGCGGTCGCCTACGGCGAGAACGCCGACGACGCGCGCCGCCCGGACCGGCCCGGCTCGCGCGCGGCGACCGAGCACCGGGTCCTGCGCCCGCTCGCCGACGCCGGGCTCGACAAGGCGGCCGTCCGCCGGGTCGCGCGCGCGCTCGCGCTGCCCTCCGCCGACAAGCCCGCGGCGCCGTGCCTCGCGTCGCGGATCCCGCACTTCGAGGAGGTCACCCCCGAGAAGCTCGCACAGGTCGACGCCGCCGAGGCCGAGCTCCGCCGCCTCGGGCTCGGCGACCTGCGCGTGCGGCACCACGGCGACGTCGCGCGGCTCGAGGTCCCGGTGCGCGACCTCGCGGCCGTCGTGAGCGACGCGCTGCGCGAGGAGGTGTGGCGGGCCGTGCGCTCCGCGGGCTTCCGGTTCGTCGCGGTCGACCTCGCCGGCGTCCAGTCCGGGGCGTTCACGCTCCCGCTCGTCGGGGTGCGCGGTGCCTGAGCGCTGGGCACCGCCGCCGGCGCTCGCGGACTTCGTCGAGCTCGACCACGACCGCGCGCAGCGCCGCGGGTTCCCCGAGGCCGTCCTGTGCGCGTCGAAGTCGGTCGAGCAGGTGCGCGTCATCGCCGCCCAGGTGCGCGACCGCGACGCGCGCACGCTCTTCACGCGGGTGACGGACGCGCAGGTGGACGTGCTGCTCGACGAGCTCCCCGGCGCCGCGCACGACCCCGACGCCCGGCTGGTGGCGTGGCCGGGGGAGCCGCCCGAGGCGACCGGGGGTCTCGTCGTGGTGCTCGCCGCCGGGACGTCCGACCTCCCGGTCGCACGCGAGGCCGCGCTCACGGCACGCCACCTCGGGCGGCCCGTCGAGACCGTCGTGGACGTCGGCGTCGCGGGCCTGCACCGCGTGCTCGGGCACCTCGACCTCGTGCGCTCCGCCCGGGCGCTCGTGGTCGTCGCCGGCATGGACGGCGCGCTGCCGGGCGTCGTCGCCGGGCTCGTCGAGGCGCCCGTGGTCGCGGTGCCGACGTCGGTGGGCTACGGCGCGGCGTTCGAGGGGCTCGCGCCGCTGCTCACGATGCTCAACGCGTGCGCACCCGGCGTGGCGGTGGTCAACATCGACAACGGCTACGGCGCCGGGCACCTCGCCGCGCAGGTCGCGGCCCCGTGGCGGCACGCGGGCTGACGCGGCACGTCGGCTGACGGAGCGGCGGCGCGCGGACCACAGCGCCGGGTCCGCCGTCAGGACGCGCGCGGGCGCACGGGCGCGCGGCCTGCGCTCACCCCTCCGAGGCCGAGCCGTCCGCTCCCGCCCGGTCCGCCGGGGCGACGCCCGCCCGGCTGCCGTCCCACGACGCGCCCGCCACGAGCCCGGCAGCCGCGGCAGCGGAGTGCGCGGCCTCCAGCACGCGCGCAGCCGGCACGTCCGACGCGCTGGCGAGGGCCGCCACGTCCTCGAACTCCGGCATCGCCTGGACGACGACGCCCGCGCGGTGACCGACCTTGATCCGCACGACGCCGCTGCCGGGGCCCTCGCCGGTGGACGCCGTGGCGGGCTCCGGACGCTCGCGGGTGTGCGAGCGCTCGTGCTCGCGTGCGGTGGGGGCACCGGCACGGGCGGCCGTCACGTCGACCTCGACCGGGACCCAGGCCCGGTCGAGCACGTCCTTGTCGACGGTGCTCACGCGCACCCCGAGCGTCGTCGTGTGGGCGAGGACGAGCACGCGGAGGGCGTCGGCGACCGACGGGTCGGCGAGCACGTGGAGCGTGTGCGCGGGGCGGCCCTTCTTCATGAGGATCGGCGTGAGCCACGCGTCGGACGCCCCGGCGGCGAGGAGGCGGGCGAGCACCCCGGGCCACAGCCGCGGGTCGAGGTCGTCGACGTTGGTCTCGAGCACCACCGCGGGCTCGGTCTGCGCGCGCGCCCCGGCGAGCGGCGCCCGGGAGCCGGCGCCGGTGCCGAGTGCGAGCCGCACCACGTTCGCGCGGTCGGCTCGGTCGCGTGTGCCCGCCCCGATCCCGGTGCGCTCGACGCGCATCGCGGGCAGCGGGCCCGACGCCGAGGCGAGCGCGGTCACGAGTGCGAGGCCGGTCGGCGTCGCGAGCTCTCCGCGGCCGCCCGCGAGGACGTCCCAGCCGCGCGCGAGCTCGAGCACCGCGGGCGCAGGCACCGGCAGGGTGCCGTGGTGCGCCTCGATGGTGCCCGAGCCGAGCGCGACGGGGGAGACGACGACGTGCTCCGCACCCAGGCTCACGACCCCCGCGCAGGACCCGACGACGTCCGCGATCGCGTCGAGCGCGCCGACCTCGTGGAAGTGCACGTCCTCGGGCGGGACGCCGTGCACGCGGCCCTCGGCGTCGGCGAGGCGCGTGAACGCCGCGAGGGCCGCGGCGCGGACGGGCGGGTCCAGGTCGGCGTCGTCGAGCAGCCCGCGGATGGTCGACCACGTGCGGTGCGGGGGGTCGTCGACGAGCACCTCGACCTCGACCTTGGTGGCGCGCAGCCCGGCGCGCGTGACCGTCGCCGCCGTGAGCCGGACCGAGCCCGGGATCACCGCGTCGACCGCCGCCTGCAGGGCGTCGAGCGCGACGCCCGCGTCGACGAGGGCGCCGAGCAGCATGTCGCCCGCGACACCGGCGGACGCGTCGACCCAGAGCACCCGTCCGGGGTCGACGGGGGACGCCTGGGGTTCGTGGCTCATGCCGTCACCCTGCACTGCGACCTGACCTGCGGCAACGGTGGACCGGCGACCGCGGGCTCGACCCCCGGACCACGGGACGAGCCGCGACGTCCGCTGCCCGGGTCGTCGGGGCTCGAGGCGTGCCCACGGCGCTCGGCCCTGGCGGGCTCCTCGCTCACGCGTTGCTCTCGGTGCGGTCGAGGGTCCACTCGGTGTGGAAGGTGCCCTCGCGGTCGGTGCGGCGGTAGGTGTGGGCGCCGAAGAAGTCGCGCTGGGCCTGGATCAGGTTCGCGGGCAGGCGCTCGGCGCGGACCCCGTCGTAGTAGGCCAGGGAGGAGGAGAACGCGGGGGTCGGGACGCCGGCGAACGCGGCGGCGGCCACGATCCGGCGCCAGGCGCCCACGCCGTTGCCGACGGCCCCGACGAAGTAGGGGTCGGCCAGCAGCAGGGGCAGGTTCGCGTCGCGCTGGTAGGCCTCGGTGATCCGGTTGAGGAACCGGGCCCGGATGATGCACCCGCCCCGCCAGATCCGGGCCATCGCGCCGCGGTCGATGCCCCACCCGAACTGCTCGGACGCGGCGGCGATCTGGTCGAAGCCCTGGGAGTAGGCCACGACCTTCGAGGCATACAGGGCCAGGCGCACGTCCTCGATGAACGCCTCGCGGTCGGTGACCTCGAACGGCTCGGCGCGGGCGACGAGGGTCCCGGCGGCGGCGGTGCGCTGCGGGACCGACCCGGACAGGGCCCGGGCGAAGGTGGCCTCGGCGATCCCGGTGATCGGGACCCCCAGGTCCAGGGCGTTCTGCACCGTCCAGCGCCCGGTGCCCTTCTGCTCGGCCCGGTCCAGCACCACGTCCACGAACGCGGCCCCGGTGGCGGGGTCGACGTGGGCGAGGACCTCGGCGGTGATCTCGATCAGGAACGACTCCAGGTCGCCCTCGTTCCAGGTGGCGAAGATCTCCCCGATCTCCGCAGCCGAAGCGCCCAGGCCCTGCTTGAGCAGGTCGTAGGCCTCCGCGATGAGCTGCATGTCGGCGTACTCGATGCCGTTGTGCACCATCTTCACGAAGTGCCCCGCACCCTCCGGCCCCACATACGTGCAGCAGGGGACGCCGTCGACCTTCGCGGAGATGTCCTCCAGGATCGGGCCCAGCACCGCATAGGACTCCCGCGAACCGCCCGGCATGATCGACGGGCCGAGCAGCGCCCCCTCCTCACCCCCCGAGACACCACTGCCGACGAAGTGCAGGCCGTGGGCCTTCAGCTCGGCCTCCCGGCGCACCGTGTCGGGGAAGTGGGCGTTCCCGGCGTCGATCACGATGTCGCCCGCCTCCAGCAGCGGGACGAGCTCGGCGATGACCGCGTCGGTCGCGGGGCCGGCCTTGACCATGATCACGACCTTGCGCGGGCGCTCCAGGGAGGCCACGAAGTCGGCCATCGACTCCGAGGCCACGAACGTGCCCTCGTCCCCGTGGTCCGCGACCAGGGACTGGGTCTTCGCGTAGGACCGGTTGTGCACCGCGACCGTGTACCCGTGTCGCGCGAAGTTCCGCGCCAGGTTCCGACCCATCACAGCCAGACCCGTCACACCGATCTGAGCAGCTCCTTCGGGCATCGCACGATCCTCTCCTCGTGGGCGTGACGGCCCGGACGTGTGCCCGGACGCCGCAGGGGACGCGCAGGCGTCCCGCACCCCATTCACCGTCGCCGGACACGCGGGTGGCAAGCGGTTGTCGTCACTTGCCCGCGCGGAGCACGCGGCCGGCGCGGACCCAGGCGGCCGCCGGAGCGCGGCCCCGGGCTACACCCGGGCGTCGTCCCCCGGGCCGGTGCCCGGCGGGCGCGGCGCGTGCAGCCCGAGGTGCAGGCCGACCATCCGGATCGTGAAGCACACCGCCGCCGCCCCGAGGGCCGCCGGGAGGCCGAGCACCTCGTCGACCCCGCCGGTCGCCGCCGCGACGGCCAGCGCCGCACCGACGAGCGCCGGGATCGCGTAGACGCCGCTGCTCAGCACGCTCGGGACCTGCCGGACCAGCACGTCGCGCAGCGTCCCTCCACCGACCCCGGTGACCGCACCGAGGATGATCGCCTGCATCGGCCCCGCGCCGAGCTCGAGCGCCCGGCCCGCCCCGGTCACCGCAAAAAGGCTCAGGCCCGCGGCGTCGAGCACCTCGATCGGGTTGCTGAACCGGCTGAGCCCGCGGCTGAAGGCGAACGCGACCAGCCCTCCGGCCGCTGCCACCGTCAAATAGCGCCAGTCCACGAACGTCGCGGGCGGCAGGGCGCCGAGCAGGACGTCCCGCAGGATGCCGCCGCCGACGGCGGTGATCGCCGCGAGCGTCACGACGCCGACGATGTCGACGTGCGCCACACGGATCGCGGTCAGCCCGCCGTTCAGCGCGAACGCGAACGTGCCCACCAGGTCGAGCACGAGGAGCACGGTCGTCGTGGTGGTCACGACACGGGTCTACCGCACGCGCGGTGTCCCGGCCGCTCACGACGCCCGCTGGCTACGCTCGGGAGGTGCTCCTGCGCCCCTTCCGCGACGACGACGACGCCGCCGCGACGCTCGACGTGTTCCGCCGCGCGATCACGGTCCTCGCGAGCCGCGACTACACCGCGGAGCAGGTCGCCGCGTGGGCGAGCCCGGACATCGACCCGGCGGTCTGGGCCGAGCGGCGCGCGGCGAGCCGGACCCAGGTCGCGGAGGTCGACGGCCGCGTCGTCGGCTTCACCGACGTCGACGAGGACGGGTACGTCGACATGCTCTTCGTGGACCCGGACGTCGCACGGCAGGGCGTCGGCTCGGCGCTCCTGCGCTGGGCGCGGGCGACGGCCGTGGAGCTCGGCGCGCACGCGCTGACGACGAACGCGAGCCTGACCGCGCGCCCCGCGTTCGAGGCGCACGGCTTCGTGGTCGTCGCCGAGCAGCACCCCGTGCTCCGGGGGGTCGAGCTGACGAACTTCCGGATGCGGTGCGCCCTCGACCCCGACCTGCGGCGAGAGGCGGGCGGCGCGGCCGGCTGACGGTCTCAGGGTGCCCGGAGCACGAAGTCCTGGATCGCGACGACCGCCGCACCGCGGGCCCACTGCGTGAAGTCGCCGGGACGGGTCACCAGGTCCAGCGGCGAGGTGCGCGGGTCACGGTCCCGCGCCACGGCGACGCGCAGCGCTGCCGGGTCGGCGTCGACGAGCGCGACCCCCTCGCCGGTCACCACGACGCGCTCGGGCATCGTGAGGTTGGCGACCGCGGCGACGAGCCGGCCGAGCGCACCGATCGCGTCGCGCACGATCAGCCGGGCCGCGGGCTCGTCGCCGCGGGCGAGCGTGAGCAGCTCGTCGTAGCCGACGGGCCGGCCGAGGGCGACCGTCGCCTGCGCCGTGAGCGACGGGATCGTCAGCATCGCGCTCGCGCAGCCACGGTGCCCCGCGAAGCAGACCGCACCGTTGGGGTCGAGCGGGAAGTGCCCGACGAGCCCGAGCCCGCTGTCCCGGTGCGTCACGAGCCGCCCGTGCTGCACGAGTCCGTAGCCGACGCCCGCGCCGATCGTGAGGACGGCCAGGCTGCGCAGGCCGCGACCGGCACCGAACCAGTGCTCGGCGGTCGTGAGGGCCACGACGTCGTTCTCGACGACCGTCGGCAGGCCCGTCGCCTGCTCGGCACGGGTCGCGACCGCCACGTCGTCCCAGCCGAGGAACGGCGCGCTGCGCACCGAGCGGTGGTCGGGGGAGTGGCCGCCGAGCGCGATCCCCAGGCCGGTGACGTCCGTGCTGCCGGCGAGCTCGAGGGTCAGGGCGGCGACCACGTCGAGGACGCGGTCCGGCTCGTGCTGCATGAGGGGTGCGCTCGCGTGCGCGAGCACCGTGCCGCGCAGGTCGACGAGCACGGCGTGCGCGGCGTCGCCCGTGAGCTTCACGCCGGCGAAGTGGTGAGAGCCGGGGACGACGTCGAGGGGGCGCGCCGGCCGGCCGGTGGCCGGGTCGCGGGCGGGCTCGGACTCGACGAGCATGCCGGACTCGAGCAGCGGCTTGGTGAGCCGGGTCAGGCTCGCCTGGGACAGCTCGAGGCGGCGCGCGAGCTCGGTGCGCGAGAGCGGGCCGTGCAGCAGCACCTCGAGCGCGACGTCGCGCGTCGAGCCCCCCGCGGGCGCCCACGCGGCGACGTCGGTCATGTCTTCTCCTTCGCACCCGTCACGCCCGTCACCCGTCACCCGTCGCGCCCGGGACGTGCCCCCAGCCGCGCGCCGCGCGGTCGTCCCACGCCGCCCGTGCACGCCGCAGCGCGACGCATCCTGCCAGTCCACGGGGGCCGGTGCGCACCACGATACCTCCGTCGTGGAAGCCGTGGAGCCATTATGTGCGGAAAAGTGTGACGAGCGTCTCGACTTGACGGCACGGGACTTCCGAGACAACACTCAGAGTCATCCGATCGGATCAACGTCTGGACTTCCGTGGCACCGTCGCACCCCTCCCTGCTGCACCTGCGCTCCGCGGGCGTGAGTCTCGTGCTCGACGTCGAGGGCGGGCATCTGCCGCGCGTCCTGCACTGGGGCGCCGACCTCGGCGAGCTCCCGGACGGCGAGCTCGCCGACCTGCGCGTCGCGAGCGTCCCCCCGCTCGCGCCCGGCTCGACGGACGCCCCGGTGCCCGTCTCGCTGCTCCCCGAGCAGTCGCTCGGCTGGCTCGGGACACCCGGGATCACGGGGCACCGCGACGGCGCCGACTTCTCCGTCGCGTTCACCTCCGCCCGGACGGAGCACGCGCGGCGTCCCGAGGCCGGCGTCGAGCACCGCGTACGGACGACGGCGCGCGACGACGTCGCCGGGCTCGACCTCGCGCTCGACCTCGAGCTCCTCGGCAGCGGGCTGCTGCGCACCCGCAGCACGCTCACCAGCACGGGCGCCGGGACCTACACCCTCGGCTCGCTCGACGTGATGCTCCCCGTGCCGTCCGAGGCCGACGAGGTGCTCGACTTCACCGGCCGTCACCTGCGCGAGCGGTCCCCGCAGCGCGCACCGTTCGACGTCGGGACCCGGCTGCGCGAGAGCCGCCGCGGCCGGGCGCACGACGCGACCGTGCTGCTGCTCGCCGGCCGGACGGGCTTCGGCTACCGCTCCGGCGAGGTGTGGGGCGTGCACGTCGCGTGGTCCGGCAACACCCGCACGCTCGCGGAGCGGACGTCGTCGGGCGTCCGGCTGCTCGGGGCCGGCGAGCTGCTGCTCATGGGGGAGGTGCGGCTCTCTCCCGGGGGGTCGTACGCGAGCCCCTGGGTCTACGGCTCGTACGGCGTCGGGCTCGACGAGCTCGCGGGACGGTTCCACGCCTACCTGCGCTCACGGCCCCAGCACCCCCGGACGCCGCGTCCCGTGCTGCTCAACGTGTGGGAGGCCGTGTACTTCGACCACGACCTCGACCGGCTGCGCACGCTCGCGGACCGCGCGGCCGCGCTCGGGGTCGAGCGCTACGTGCTCGACGACGGCTGGTTCCGCGGCCGGCGCGACGACACCGCGGGGCTCGGTGACTGGTACGTCGACGAGGACGTCTGGCCGGACGGCCTCGGGCCGCTCGTCGACCACGTGCGCGGGCTCGGTATGCAGTTCGGGCTGTGGTTCGAGCCCGAGATGGTCAACCCCGACTCGGACCTCGCCCGGGCGCACCCGGAGTGGCTCCTGCAGACCGGTGGGCGGCTGGGCCCGTCCGCGCGCCACCAGCAGGTCCTCAACCTCGCGCACCCCGACGCGTACGCGCACGTGCTCGAGCGGATCGACGCGATCCTCACCGAGCACCCCGTCGACTACGTGAAGTGGGACCACAACCGCGACCTGATCGACGCCGGCCTGTGGCCGACCGGCCGGGCCGGCGTGCACGAGCAGACGCTCGCGACCTACCGGCTGCTCGACGAGCTGCGCGCCCGCCACCCCGGGCTCGAGATCGAGTCCTGCGCGGGCGGTGGTGGGCGCACCGACCTCGGGATCATGGAGCGCGCCGAGCGCGTGTGGGCGTCCGACACGATCGACGCGCTCGAGCGGCAGGGCATCGAGGCCGGCATGGGCCTGCTGCTGCCGCCCGAGATGATCGGCTCGCACGTCGGCGCGCCGACCGCGCACACGACCGGGCGCACGCACGTGCTCGGGTTCCGCGCGGGGACCGCGTTCTTCTCCCACCTCGGCATCGAGTGGGACCTCACGCGCGCGGACGACGCGGACGTCGCCGCGCTGTCGACCTGGGTGCGCGCGCACCAGGAGCACCGCGCGCTGCTGCACAGCGGCACCGTCGTGCACGCGGACACGCCCGACCCTGCGCTGTGGGTGCACGGTGTCGTCGCGCAGGACGGCACGGAGGCGGTCTTCGCCGTCGTGACGCTCGGCACCTCGGCCACGAGCCCCCCGGGGCGTGTCCGGCTCCCCGGCCTCGACCCGGCCGCGACGTACGACGTCCGGCCGCTGCCGCCCGGCGACGCCGCGGCGCACGGGGACGCGATCTACCCCGTCCCCTGGTGGACGGACGGCACGCGGCTCAGCGGCCGCACCCTCGCAGCGGTCGGGATCCAGGTCCCGTCGCTCTTCCCCGAGCGCCTCGTGCTGCTGCACGTGCGCCGGGCACCCAGCGGCCCGACCGCCGACTGAGCTCGTCGACCCCCCGGAAGGGGCACCCGTCATGGCACCACCCCGCACCGTCGCGAGGCTCCTCGTCGTCGGGCTCGCCGCCTCCACGCTCGCCGCGTGCGCCGGCGGCTCCGGCGAGCGGACGGAGATCACGTTCTTCCAGTTCAAGCCCGAGGCCGTCGACTACTTCGAGCAGCGCGCCGCCGAGTTCGAGGCGCAGAACCCGGACATCGACGTCATCGTCGACAACGTCCCCGACCCCGAGACCGCGCTGCGCACCCGGCTCGTGAAGAACGACGTGCCGGACGTGCTGACGCTCAACGGCAACGGCACCTTCGGCGAGCTCGCCTCGGCGGGCATCTTCGAGAACTACGCGGACGACCCGATCCTCGAGGACCTCAACGAGGGCTACGTCGAGATCCTGCAGGACCTCGGCGCGAGCGAGGAGGGCGCCGTCAACGGCATCCCGTTCGCCGCGAACGCGAGCGGCGTGCTGTACAACGTCGAGCTGTTCGAGCAGCAGGGCGTCGAGGTCCCGCAGACGTGGGACGAGCTGCTCGCCGCGGCGCAGACGTTCCAGGACGCGGGCATCACGCCGTTCTACGCGATGCTCGCCGATGCGTGGACCGCGCAGGCGCCGCTCGCCCCGCTGACCGCGCAGACCGCGCCCGAGGGGTTCTTCGAGGCGCGGTTCGCGGGCGACACCACGTTCGCCGAGGGCTGGCGGGAGGCCGCGGAGAAGGAGCTCGAGCTGTTCGAGTACACCCAGCCGAACCCTGCGGCCTTCGGGTACCAGGAGGGGACCGTGGCGTTCGCGGCGGGGGAGTCCGCGATGCTCCTGCTCGGCAGCTACGCCGTCCCGCAGATCCGCAGCTTCGAGCCGGACTTCACCGTCGGGAGCTTCCCGCTCCCGGCGACGGACGACCCGGCCGACACCCGGCTCGTCTCGGGGGTCGACGTCCTCGTGACCGCGGGCGCCGGCGGCGCGCACCCCGAGGAGTCGCGCCGCCTCGTCGAGTTCCTGATGGAGCCCGCTGCCGTGCAGGACTACGCCGAGCAGCAGGTCGCGATCCCCGCGCTCGAGGGCGCGAGCAACCCGGACCCGGCGCTCGCCGGGATCCAGCCCTACATCGACCAGGAGCGTCTCGTGGGCTTCGACGACCACCAGTTCATCCCGGCGATCCCGCTCGGGCCGCTGCTGCAGCAGTTCCTCATCGACGAGGACGCCGACGCGTTCCTCGACGGGCTCGACGGCGCGTGGGACCGCGTCGCGCAGCGCCGCACCTGGGGCCTCGGGGCGGTGAGCTCCTGATGGCCACGTCGACGCAGGCGCCCCCCGCGCGGACCTCCTCGCCGGCCCACCGGCCGGACCGGAACCGCATCCCGCGCACCTTCTACTGGATGGTCCTGCCGGCCGTCGTGCTGTTCCTCGTCTTCCACACCATCCCCGTGCTCCAGGGCGTGTTCTACAGCTTCACCGACTCCCCGGGCTACGGGGACTGGAGCTTCGTGGGGCTCGAGAACTACGTCGCGCTGTTCGCCGACCCGCAGGTGCGCGCCGCCTACGGCTTCACGTTCCGCTTCGCGTTCCTCGCGACGATCCTGGTCAACGCGCTCGCGCTGGCCATCGCGATCGGGCTCAACGGCAAGATCAAGTGGAAGAACACGCTGCGGGGCGCCTACTTCGTGCCGAACGTGCTCTCGATCCTCGTCATCGGGTACGTGTTCCAGTACCTGTTCTCCGGGTCGATCCCGGCGATCGCCACGGCGCTCGGGATCGACCGGCTCTCGACGTCGATCCTCGCCGACCCGCAGCTCGCGTGGGTGGGCATCCTGGTCCTCGCCGTCTGGCAGGCCACCGCGTTCAACATCATCATCTACCTCGCCGGTCTCCAGACCGTGCCCGGGGAGCTCTACGAGGCGGCCTCGCTCGACGGAGCGAGCTCCTGGCGGCAGTTCCGCAGCATCACGTTCCCGATGATCGCCGGGTTCTTCACGATCAACATGGTGCTCGCGCTCAAGAGCTTCCTGCAGGTCTTCGACCACATCATCGCGCTGACCAACGGCGGCCCCGGAACCTCGACGCAGTCCGTGGGCGTGCTCATCTACCGCGGCGGCTTCCAGGGCGGCGAGTACGGCTACCAGCTCGCGAACGCGGTCCTCTTCATGATCGTGATCGTCGCGTTCGCGGTCTTCCAGCTCCGGGTCCTGCAGCGCAGAGAGGTGTCCGTGTGATGACCACGCCGACGAGCGGACCGAACACCATCGCCGCACCCCCACGGCCGGCGCGCGGCGCCGACCCCGACGGCCCCGACCTCCCCGGACGGCCCGGCGGCCGGGCACGACGCCCCCGCCGGTCGCGCGAGGAGTACCGCGTCAACTGGTGGCTCACCGCGCTGCTGATCGTGCTGAGCCTGACGATCCTGATCCCGCTCTACTTCACGGTCGTCACCGCGCTCAAGACCCAGGACCAGCTCGGCGGCACCGGGTTCGCGCTCCCGACCGAGCTCGCCTGGGGGAACTTCGCCGAGGCGTGGCAGCTCACCGAGTTCCCCCGCACCGCCCTGAACAGCGCGGTGATCACGGTCGGCGCGGTCGTGCTGACGCTGCTGACGAACTCGATGGTCGCCTACGCGATCGCCCGGAACATGCACCGGCGGCTGTTCAAGGGGCTGTTCTTCTACTTCATCTCGGCGCTCTTCGTGCCGTTCCCGATCCTCATGCTGCCGGTCGCGAAGCAGACGGCGCTGCTGGGGCTCGACAACCAGGTCGGCCTCATCCTGCTCTACGTGGTGTACGGCCTGTCGTTCAACATCTTCATCTTCGTCGCGTACATCAACTCGATCCCGCGCGAGCTCGAGGAGGCCGCCATCGTCGACGGCGCGAGCACGTGGACGCTGTTCTGGAAGATCATCTTCCCGCTGCTGTCCCCGATGAACGCGACGGTCGGGATCCTCACGTGCCTGTGGGCGTGGAACGACTTCCTGCTCCCGCTGGTCATCGTCTCCGACCCCCGCGGCGCGACGCTGCCGCTCGTGCAGTACGTGTTCCAGAGCCAGTTCACGACGAACTACACCGTGGCGTTCGCGTCCTACCTCATGGCGATGGCGCCGCTCCTCCTGGTCTACGTGATCGCCCAGCGCTGGGTCATCTCCGGCGTCACGCGCGGCGCGATCAAGTGACGGCGCGCTGACCGGTCACCACGACGCCCTCGCCGCCGCGTGCGACGAGGGCGTCGTCGTGCGCCGGGGGGCGCCGCTCCGCGCTGCGGCGGCCCGCGGCCCACGACCCCGCCGGCGCGAGTCCCGGACCCCTGGGCGGCCGCGGCCGGACGGGGTTGACTGGCCGGATGACACCGAACCGGTCGATGCCCGCGTCCGCAGTCGTGCCCGTGCTCCCGTACCCCGACGTGCCGGCGGCGGTCGCCTGGCTCGTCGCGGCGTTCGGGTTCGTCGAGCGCCTCCGGATCGGGGGCGGGCACCGCGTCCAGCTCCGCTGCGGCGAGGGCGACGTCGTCGCGAGCGCGGGCGGCGAGCGCCGGACGCCCGGGCCCGGCGAGGTCGTCGAGTCGGTCATGGTGCGGGTCGAGGACGTCGACGCGCACTGCGCACGCGCGCGGGCACACGGCGCGCAGGTGCTCGCGGAGCCGACCGACCACCCGTACGGCGAGCGGCAGTACGAGGTCGCCGACCTCGCCGGGCACCGGTGGACGTTCACGCAGACGACGGCCGACGTCGCACCGGAGGACTGGGGCGGGGTGCTGGTCGATCCCGAGGCCTGACCCGGGCCGGCCGCGGCGCCGCGGGCGGGAGCGTCGTGGTCGGAGCCGGTGGTGGTCGCTCCCCGGCGGCGGGCCTCAGCGGAGCCAGCGGCGCAGGCGCTTGCGGCTCGCCTTGCGCCAGACCGACGGCAGCCGGTCCTCCGCCTCGCGGGCCCGGACCTGCTCGAGGGCGTGGAGCCGCCCGTACTCGAACGCCGTCATCGGGTCCGCCGCGCTCGCGGCGAGGTCGCGCAGGCGCTCGCGGAGGACAACGGAGTCCTGGTGCCGGCCGAGCACCTCCTGCGTGCTCTCCATCGCGGCGGCGAATGCGCGCGCCTCGTCCCCGAACACGGGAGCCGCGAGCTCCGCCGCGTAGCGGGCGCGCTTGGCGGCCTTCCGGGCGTCGTGCAGGGCCTCCTCACGCTCGCCGAGCTCCGTCACGGTCTCCGCCCGCCGCACGAGGCGGCGCACGTCGTCGTACTCCCGAGCCACCCCGCGCCGCACGACCTTCCGGGCGGGGCGGCGCCCGCGCTCCGTCACGGCAGGCGCCGACACGACGCTCTCGAGCGCGTGCAGCAGGCGGCCGTACCGCTCGCCGTCGAGCTCGACGAGCAGGGACTCGCGTGCCGCCTCGTAGGCGTGGTCCCACGGGCGCAGGTCGCGCTCGCGGTCGGTGCCGGCGTCCGCTCCCGGCTGGTGGACGGGCGACCCCTGCAGGGAGCCCAGGACGCGCTCGCGCATGACCTCGGCGTCGCGCACGGCTCCCAGCACGCCCGCCAGCCACTTCAGCTCCGGGACGAGCGGCTGGACCACCTCACGGTCGAACACCTTCCGGTAGGTGACCAGGGCGCTGCGCAGGCGACGGGTCGCGACGCGCATCTTGTGCACGCTCCCGGGGGCGTCGAGCCGGACCAGCAGGTCCTGGGTGCGGAGCTGCTCGACCTGGTCGCTCACGTACGCCAGCGCCACCTCGCTCGTCGCGGCGCGCGCCGGCTTCGACCTCGGCCCAGGCCGACGTGCGCGCCCCCGGTCGTCGCCGGCCCGGCCGCCCAGATCGAGCCCGAGGACGCGGGCCACCTTGGACGTGTGCGGGGAGGGGCGGAGCCCACGGGAGACGAGCTCGGCGGCGGCGGCGTCCACGAGCGTCGTCCCGCCGTCCAGCGCCTCGACCTCGAGCTCGCGCCACGTGACCTCCGGACCGGTGGCGTCGCCCGTGCCGCCGAGGGGGAGCACCCGCCGGGCGCTGACACGGTCGTCGGCCAGCTCGAGCACCGGGCGGTCGGTCGGGTCGAACAGCCGGCGCACGGTCCGCCGCGTCGTGACCTTGGCGACGGGCACCAGGGGCCGGTCGAGCGTCCGGGCCCGGAGCATGCGGCGCAACGGCTCGGGCAGCGGCGAGCCGGCGCGCCCGGGCGGCAGCCGCACCTCCGACCGCGCCGTGTCCGCGTCGGGGACCTTGAGGTGCCAGCCGGAGTCGCCGCCCCCGGCGCGGCGGCGCAGGGTGAGGCCGTGGTGCGCGAGAGCGAGGTCGTCGGTGTCGTAGTACGTCGCGCGCAGGACGTAGGTCTCGCGTTCGCCCTCGACCCACGGGACCGTGGCGTCGGAGGACCGCACCAGCTCGAGGAGGCTCGGGACGTCGAACGCGTCGTCGGCGGCGAGCTTCGCCTCGACCTCACGGTGGATCTCGGTCATCTGCCCAGTCTTACCGCGCCGTCGCGCCCGCGTCGCCCCCACGGACGAGCTCGGGCGGGGCCGCGGTCCCGGGCACGTGCCGCACCGGGCCGCCGGGGGTGCTCGCGCCGAGGCGGCCCCGACCCGTGGCCCGGCCCGGTCAGCACGGTGCGGAGGATCGTCGTGGCGTCGGCGTCGGCGTCGGCGTCGGCGTGGCCGGGCTCCGCGACGACCGCGTGGCTGCGTCCCTCGTGCTGCCGGCGCGCGGAGGATCTCCAGGGCCGCTGACGCCGGGAGGTCGGCGCGCGGGCGAGGACCCGGATCACGAGGTGTCCGCCGTCCCCGGCGCCGCCGAGGCGGTGACCGCCGCCACCGCGGTGTCCACGTCCGGGTAGAGGGTGGGGAGGTCGGCGGTGCCGCGCAGGACGTCGCGGACCTGGCCGACGTCGCGGGCGACGACGAGGGTCGCGCCGACGCGGGCGAGGTCGCGGTCGAGGGTCACGATCATCTCCGCCGCGGCGGAGTCGACGAACGGCACGGTCTCGGCGTCGAGCACGACGGCGTGCGGCCGCTGGGTTGCGACGAGCTCGCGCACGCGGGTGCGCACGTTCTCCGCATTCGCGAAGAACAGGCCGGACTCCGGACGCACCACGAGCACTCCGTCGACGGGTCCCGGTCCGGCCGACGGCGCACGCGGCTCACCCGCACGGGGCGCCGGACCGGACGGAGCGGTGCGCCGGGCGGCGCGCCGCGCCCCGTCCACCCACACCCCGTCGCGGTTGCGCACGAGGACGGCCACGTGCGGTCGGGACGCGCGCGCGAGCAGCAGGAACATCGACAGCACGATCCCGATCACCAGTCCGGGGAGGGTGTCGAGCACGAGGACCCCGGCCATCGCGGCGAGCGCGGCGTAGGCGTCGTAGCGGGCGGCGGGACCGTAGAGGCGGCGCATCCGGGGCGTGGCGAGCCCCCAGAGCCGGCGCAGCGCCCGGACGTCGACGAGCTCGACGACGGCGGCGATGACGACCGCGGCGAGGACCGCCTCGGGCAGCGACTCGAACACCGGGGTGAGGAACAGCAGCGTGACCAGGGTGAGCGCCGCGGCGGTGAGTCCGGAGAGCTGGGAGCGGGCCCCGGCGCCGCCGTTGACCGCGGTCTTGGACAGGCTCCCGTTCACGATCATCCCGGCGGCCAGCCCCGAGCCGAGGTTCGCGGCGCCCATGCCGAGGAGCTCCCGGTCGGGGTCGATGTCGTAGCCGGCCCGCGCGGCGTAGGTCTTGGCGGCGCCGAGCGCCTCGGCGAAGCCGACGAGCATGACGCCGGCTGCCGGTCCCACGAGGTCGGTCCAGGTGGTCCGGTCGACCGCGGGGACGCCGAGCGCGGGCAGTCCCGCCTCGATCGGCCCGACGACGTCGACGCCGTTCTCGTCGAGCCGCAGGAGCAGGACGGCGGCCACCCCCAGGCCGACCACGAGCAGGGACCCGGGCACCGCGGGTGCGAACCGCTTGACCAGGAGGACGACGGCGAGCGCGGTGAGGCCGAGCGCGGCGGTGAGCCAGTGGACGTCGCCCAGCTCGGAGACCACCGCGGCGGCCTTCTCGAAGAAGTTGCCGGCGCCCTTTTCCACCCCGAGCAGCGCCGGCACCTGGCCGACGATGATGATCAGCGCGAGTCCGACGATGAACCCCTTGAGCACCGGCTCGGAGATGAACGACGCGAGGAACCCGAGCCGGGCGAGACCAGCGAGCACACACAGCACGCCCGTGACGAGTGCGACGGCCGAGGTGAGCAGGACGAACGCCGCGGCGTCGCCCCGGGCGAACACGGCCACGACGCTCGCCGAGAGCGCGGCGGTGGCGGACATCGGCCCGACCACGAGGTGCCGGGAGCTGCCGAGCGCCGCGTAGAGGACCAGTGCGGGCACTGCCGCGTACAGCCCCACGACCGGCGGCACCCCGGCGATGGTGGCGTAGGCCAGCGACTCCGGCACGAGGACGGCCCACACGGTGAGCCCCGCGAGGACGTCCGTGCGCAGCCACGAGCGCCGGTATCCCTGCAGGCTGGGGAACAGCACCCGCGTCGCCGGCCGCGGGCGGGCGCCGGACCCGTCCGGAGCCGAGGTCATCGCGGGGGGTCGGTCGTCACAGGGCACTCACCCCGTCCCCGACCAGCTTCGCGCCGATCACCAGCATCAGGACGGCCACGATGACCGCGTTGTTGTGCACCATCCACACCCGGACCTCCTCGAGCAGGTGGGCGGCGCGCGGGCCCGTCGCCAGGTAGACGACGACCGGGGCCGCCACGCCCAGGGTCGCCACCACGGTGAACACCGCCAGCGCGGCGAGCTGGGTGCCGCGGTCCGAGGTCGCTCCGGCGATCGCCGCCGCACCGGAGACCAGCAGCAGGAGGTTCTTCGGGTTCACGACGCTCAGCAGCAGCCCCAACCCGGCGGCCTTGACCGGGGTGAAGGCGTCGATCGCCGCCATCCACGCCGGCGCCGGTGATTCGACGCCTGGTCGGGGTCGGCCCCGGAACTGCCGGACGGCCACGAGCACCGCGCCCAGGCCCAGCACGATCTTGACCCACGACAACCACACCGGGGTGGGACCCGCGTCCCCGGACGCCGCGCCCACCACGAGCAGCACGACCGCGCCCGCCACGAAGAGGCCCACGAGCCACGCCAGCACGAACGCCACGCTGTTCGTCCGGGCGCGTGGCGTCACCAGCATCAGGACGACCGCCACGATCGGCATCGGCGACAGGAGGATGCCGACGGCCACGGGCAGCGACTGCCCGATCGCCGGCCCCATCAGCCTGCCACCCGCACGACCGCTCGCTGGATGCTCATCACACAGCCCCCCGCCTGGACCCGGAGCCCGGGTCGTGGACCGCACGGCTGCGGCTCCGCGACGTTACGAGGCGCCCGAGGCGTGTCGCCTCACCCGGTCCGGGGGAGGAGCCCCGACCTGCGGTGCGGTGAGCCGGTGTGCGAGGCCGTCGAGGATCAGGTCGAGCCCGATGTCGAACTCGTCGGCGTAGGCGTAGCCGGGCCGCAGGGCGTGCTGGACCATGAGCTCGGTCAGGTGCGGGTACTCCCCGGCCGGCATCGCGGCCTGGAGGCCTGCTGCGACGTCCTCGAGCTCAGCGCTGGTCTGGAACGGCAGGGTCGTCTCCTGCAGCACGAAGCCGTAGACGTAGCTGTCGAGCAGCGAGATGGCGTGCGCTGCCTCGGCCACGGAGAACCCGGCGCCGCGCAGGCAGCCGAGGACGGCGTCGTGGTGCCGCAGCGTCGAGTGCCCGGGGTTCCGCCGGGACTCCATCAGCCCGAGCGCCCAGGAGTGGCGCCGGATCGCGGCACGCGCCGAGGACGCCCGGCGGTGCATCGCCGACCGCCACTCCTCGCCAGCGGAGGGGAGGTCGATCTCGGCGAAGACGTGGTCGACCAGCGCGTCGAGGATCACGTCCTTGTTCGCGACGTGGTGGTACAGCGACATCGCCTCGACGCCGAGGTGCTCGGCCACCCGGCGCATCGTGACCGCGGTGACACCTCCGGCGTCGGCCACCTGCACCGCGGCCTCGATGACCCGGGCGCGGCTCAGCGCAGGGCGGCGGGGCGAAGCTGACGGCACGGCGGGCCCTCCAGACGGTTGACGCCCTTACGAGTGTAAGTCTAACGTCGAGACACCAGCCTTACACTCGTAAGCCCGGGGAACGAGGAGACCGAGATGAGTCAGCCCCACGATCCTGCAAGCCCCGCACCGGCCCGGAGGGTCTGCGTCGTCGGTGCCTCCGGCAAGCTGGGGCGGTACATGGTCCGCCACGCGCTCGACCGCGGCTACGACGTCGTCGCGGTCTGCCGCGAGCAGAGCGTGCCCAAGCTCGACGACGTCGCCGGCCGCATCACCGTCGTCCCGGGTGCGACCGACGACCGTGACGTCATCGCGCGCGCTGTCGACGGCTGCGACGGCGTGCTCACGGTCCTGGTCCCGTGGGGGCTCACGGGCTACTCGACGGGCACCGCGCAGGCCGTGCTCGACCACGCGGCTCCGGGCGCCCGGCTCGTCTTCTCCTGCGGCTGGCACATCTCCGCCGACGGCCGGGACCGCTACTCGCTGCGGCTGCGCGCCACCGTGCGGGTCTTCGGGCCGGTGGCCCGGCTGCTCCGCGTCGCCGACCTGGACGACCAGGTCGAGGCGTGCCGGCGCATCTTCGCGAGCGCGACCCGCTGGACCGTCGTGCGCGGCAGCGACCTCGAGGAGGGCGAGAGCCAGGGGCTGCCGATCTGGCGCCGCCACGTCGGCGACCCCGCGCTGGCCAGCAACATGACCCGCCGGGTCGACTTCGCGAGGTTCATGGTCGACGCGCTGACCGACGACACCCTCGTCGGGGTCGCGCCGGCGATCGTGGGCCGCGCCACGCCGTCCGCGCAGCGAGCGCTCGCGGCAGCCGGACCGGTCGGCTCCGCTCCGGTGCCGTGACGCGGAGCTGCCCGCGCGCTCCGGGGCCCCTCCTCCCGAGTCCGACGGCGGACGTCCCGCGGAGGCAGTGACGCCGGCGGGGCGGTGGCCACGAGCGCGGTGTTCACCCGTCGGGTGTGAGGCGCCGCGGCGGCGGCGTCCCTACCGTGCGGGAGATCGATCGAACTCGGCGCTCGAGGCACGTCCTCCCACGGGCGACGGCCCGCCGGGCTCGCCGCAGGGACCAGGACCGGACGGAGGGCCGTGACCCGAGGAGACCGCGTCGGTCCAGGGCCCGACGCAGGAACGCCGCGCGAGGGCTCGGGGAGCCGCCGCCTGATGCTCCTGCTCGCAGCGGCGATGTTCGTGCTGGTGGTCGACACGTCGTTGATGAACGTGTCGATCTCCGCCGTCGTCACCGACCTCGGCACCACGGCGAGCGGCGTGCAGTCCGCGATCGCGCTCGAAGCGCTCGTCTCGGCTGCGTTCATCCTCATCAACAGCAAGGTCGGGGACCTGATCGGGCGCAAGCGCGCGTACGTCCTGGGCCTGCTCGCCTATGCCGTCGGGGCCCTGGCCATGACGCTCGCGCAGAGCCTCACGGCGATCGTCGTCTTCTGGGCGGTCATCGGGGGGCTCGGGGCCTCTCTGCTGCTGCCCGCGATGCAGTCGCTGATCCACGGGAACTTCTCCGGTGCCGCGCAGAAGCAGGCCTACGCGCTCGTCGGAGCCGCTGCGGCCATCGCCGCCGCGATCGGCCCGCTGCTCGGCGGCTTCGTCACGACGTTCCTGTCGTGGCGCGTCGGCTTCGCGCTGGAGGCGGTCATCATCGCCGTGGTCCTGAGCCAGATCCGGCTGGTCCGGGATGTCCCCTACACCGGCTCGAGGCGGGTCGACGTCGGCGGCGCCGTCCTCTCCGTCCTCGGCATGGGCGGCGTCGTGCTCGGGATCCTGGTCTGGCAGGAGGGCGGGGAGTACGTCGGCCTGCTCATGGTGGTCGGCGCCGTCGCCCTCGCGACGCTCGCCCGGTGGCTCGTCCGGCGCAAGCGTGCGGGGCGGGTGACGCTGCTCGACCCGGAGCTGTTCCGCCACCCGAACTTCACCGCAGGAGTGTCCGGGCAGATGCTGCAGCAGGTCACGCTGGGTGGGGCGATGATCGCGCTGCCGCTGTTCCTCCAGATGACGCTCGAGTACAACGCGCTGGAGGCCGGCCTCGCGCTCGCCCCGCTCTCCCTGACCATGTTCGGCACGGCGCTGGTGGCCGGCAGACGAGCCGGCGACCGGCGGCCCGCGGCGGTGATCCGGACAGGGTTCCTGCTGACGAGCGTCGGGGTCGTCGCCATGATGCCGCTCGTCCCGCGGGTGGACAGCGGCTGGTACCTCGCGCTCCCGCTCGCAGTCGTGGGCTGCGGTCTCGGGCTGCTGGTCTCGCAGCTGAACAACTACACGCTTGCCCCGGTCGAGGAGGAGCGCGTCAGCGAGGCCGCCGGCGTCAACTCCGCAGCCGGGTCCTTCGGTCTCTCCTTCGGGCTGGCGATGGCGGGCGGGATCATGCTGGCGGCGCTGTCGCTGAACTTCTCGCAGCTCAGCGAGAGCAGCGAGGTCATCCCCGTCGCCGAGCAGCAGCAGATCGCCGCCGTGCTCGAGGAGGACGCGCAGGTGATGAGCAACACGCAGCTCGAGCAGCAGCTCACCGGGCAGCCCGCGGACGTCGAGGCCGAGGTCCTGGCCATCAACGCGCAGGCGCGGGACCGCTCGCTGCAGGTGGCGCTGCTGGTGCCGCTCCTGGCGGGGCTGCTCGGGCTCGCTAACTCCTTCCGGATGCTGCGGCTGCCCGACCTGAGAGCGTCCGCCCCGCTCGACGGGATGGGGCTCGGCTGACGACGGGGCAGCGGGCGCCGTGACCGGTGGGACGTCGGTCCGACGGCGGCGCTCAGCCGTCGACGAAGACCGCCGTGAGGCGCGGGCAGCGCAGCCCGCGCAGCGCCTGCGCCACCTCGTCCCTGTCGGCCACGGTGCCGGCGACGGCTCCCGCCCGGGCGCGGGCCTCGTCGACGAGCTGCCCGTACGTCTCGGTGCTCATGGGCGGCACCGTGGGGTGCTCAGGCCCGATCAGGGCCCCGGGACGGCTCGTCGGCGTCAGCACCCAGGGGTGGCACGTAGCGCGCCGCCGCGTCGGGGCCGGGGTAGCCCTCGACCACCCAGCACGCGCCCTTGGGGGTCGAGGCGAGTCCGTCGCCAGGCCCGGCGTCGTCGATGCGGACCGAACCCGAGGCGAGCCACGCCGCGGACAGGTCGGCAAGGGTCTCTCCGTGCGTGCACAGCGCAGCACCGACCGCAGCCCGGGACCGCAGGAGCACGAGCAGCTCGTCGACGGGCGCGCCGACCGCGAGCGCCTGGATCGTCTCGATGGGGATCGACGTGCGCCCGGCAGCCGGGGTGAGCGTCTGGACGCAGCGCAGCGCCGGGCTGCTGAGCAGGCGCGTGACGCCGAGGGCGGCGAGCGTGTCGGCGACGTGGGCGGCACTCACCTGGCCGCGCTGGGTGAGCGGGCGTGCGACGTCAGGTCCGGTCCAGCGGTGCTTGTCACCCGCGTGCGCGTGCCGCACCAGAACGAACATCGGTCCTCCTCGGGCGAGGGGCGCAGGCGACGGCCCGCTGCCCGACCTCGGTACTCGCGTCGTGTCACCAGTTCACACCGTGAACCGGGCCGCACGGTGCACGACGCCCGCGAGGTCGCGCAGCGTTCGGCACACGTTCATGTGCCTCGCGCCTCAACGACCCAGGCGCGTCCCTGCCGTCGCCGTCGGCGTCCTCCCGCGGCCGGCCCGTCAGGTCGGGACCGCGGGACGAGAGCTCAGGGCGTCGGGAACGGTCGCGCGCCCTCGTCGGCCGCGCCGGGCACGACCTGGGCGGGGCCGATGATCAGCGGGTCCGGTGTGCCGACGACGGCGTGGTCCGTGCCGTCGTCGTCGAACTGGGCGAGCACGGGGCGGACGGCCTCGATCCGGGCGCGCTTCTCGTCGGGTCCAGCAGTTCGGTGACTACGGACCGTCGTCGAGCTCAGCGATCTTTCGGCCGACGGCCAGAGCCACCTTCTCCAGGTCGTGTCGCGCGAGGCGGTGCGACGCCGAGGCGTGCGCAGTCGCGCGCACGCCATGTGCTTCGGCGACGGGATCGGCGGTCAGCAGCAGGAGCGTCCCGCCCGTGGCCATCGGGACGAGGTGCACGGCGACTCGGAAGTCGAGTCCCTCCCATCGCGCGGACCCGTCGGCGGCCTCACCGGGGGCGACCACGTCGAGCGAGACGTCGGTGTGCTCGAGGTGCCAGACCTCGCCCTGGTC
This sequence comes from Cellulomonas jepli, assembly GCF_047229345.1. Lineage (NCBI taxonomy): Bacteria > Bacillati > Actinomycetota > Actinomycetes > Micrococcales > Cellulomonadaceae > Cellulomonas > Cellulomonas jepli. Next base: position 79,624 of record NZ_JBFTER010000001.1, read on the forward strand.
ACCCTCGACGACGCTCGTCAGAACGCGCCAGACGACGGAGGTCGATGCGGGAAGCTCGACGCTGGCGGCCGTCTGCTTCGGGATCACCGGATCGCCCCCATGCCTCGACACGCGTCCTCGTCATCATCGGGGAGTCCAGGCGGTTCGTCCACTCTCCGACGTGGCGGCTGCAACCCGTCACCTGCGTGCGGCGCTCAGCTCGTCGAGCGCGCATCGCGTCCCCCGCTGCCGCCGCCCGAGGCTCGGCGCGCCAGATCGTCGCCCGAAGGCAGCACGGCTGGGCCATTCGAGTGAGGAGGTCCACAGGGTCCGACCTGCGCAGACGCAGTGCCCCGAGTGGGATTCGAACCCACACTGGATCGGGTTTGAGCCGAACGCCTCTGCCGATTGGGCTATCGGGGCCGCGCAGCAGGGTACCGCGACCCGCCCGGGCCGACGTGCGCCCGTCGTGCCCGAACCTGGGGTTCCGGCATTAGGCTGTGCGCCGTGAGCACCAAGGACGCGAAGCCGAGCATGCCCTCCACCGACGAGTCGGCCACCGCTCTCGACCTGACCGCCACGGGGGAGCCGACGTCGGCCCCCGAGCCGCAGGACGAGGCGCCGGCGCGTCCGGCACGCCGTGCGGTCGTCGCGGAGGACGAGGCGCTGATCCGCATGGACGTCGTCGAGACGCTGCGCGAGGCGGGCTTCGACGTCGTGGGCGAGGCCGGCGACGGCGAGCGTGCGGTCGAGCTCGCGACCGAGCTCAAGCCGGACGTCGTCGTCATGGACGTGAAGATGCCGGTGCTCGACGGGATCTCCGCCGCGGAGCGGATCGGCAAGGCGCACCTCGCGCCGGTCGTGCTGCTCACCGCGTTCTCCCAGACCGAGCTCGTGGAGCGGGCGCGCGACGCCGGGGCGATGGCCTACGTCGTCAAGCCGTTCTCGCCCGCGGACCTGCTCCCGGCCGTCGAGATCGCCATCTCCCGGTACGCGCAGATCACGGCGCTCGAGTCCGAGGTCGCGGACCTCGCCGAGCGGTTCGAGACGCGCAAGCGCGTGGACCGGGCGAAGGGCCTGCTCATGACGAAGATGGGCCTCACGGAGCCCGAGTCGTTCCGCTGGATCCAGAAGACGTCGATGGACCGTCGCCTCACGATGCGCGAGGTCGCCGACGCGGTCATCGAGCAGGTCGGCGGCGGCAGCGACTGACCCGAACAGGTGAAGGGCCCGGACCGGTCGACCGGTTCCGGGCCTTTCTCACGTGTGCGCTCTTGGTTACAACTCGGCAACAAGATGAGCCGAGACGGTACAAGTCACATCGCGGACACAAAGGATGGGTACCTTTCCCGCACAGTTCGACCCTCGGCACTCGTGCCGAGAGGACCGTGACCGAAGGGGTACCTCGTATGACTCGATCGACCGGGCTCCGCGCCTTTGCTGTTGCCGGCGCGCTCGCCCTCGCTCTGACCGCCTGCTCCTCCGACTCGGGAACGTCGGAGGAGCCGTCGGAGACGAGCGCCGCCGGCAGCACCGACGCGCTCGTGATCGGCACCCTGCTCCCGCAGACCGGCTCGCTCGCGTTCCTCGGCCCGCCCGAGATCGCCGGCGTGAACCTCGCCGTCGAGGAGATCAACGAGGCCGGCGGTGTCCTGGGCAACGACGTGACCGTCGAGCACGCGGACTCCTCCGACGCCGACCACGCCGAGGTCGCCACGCAGTCCGTGACGGACCTCCTCGGCAAGGGCGTGCAGGTCATCATCGGTGCCGCGTCGTCGTCGGTCACGCGCAACGTTGTGGACGACATCACGAACGCCGAGGTCGTGCAGATCTCCCCGGCGAACACCGCGACCGACCTCTCGGGCCGCGACCCGTTCTACTTCCGCACGGCGCCCTCGGACCTGCTCCAGGGTGCGGCGCTCGGCAACCTGATCCTCGGCGACGGCTACACCAACGTCGCGGCGCTCGTCTTCAACGAGGACTACGGCACGTCGCTGCGCGACGTCCTGAAGTCCACGATCGAGGACGCGGGCGGCACGCTCACCTACGGCAACCCCGGTGAGGAGTTCGACCCGACCGAGCAGAACTACGCCACGATCGTGAGCAACGCGCTCGCGACGAACCCGGACGCCCTCGCGGTGATCGCGTTCGAGCAGACCAAGCTCATCGTCCCCGAGCTCAAGGCGCAGGGCTTCGACACCTCGAAGCTGTACTTCGTCGACGGCAACCTGTCGGACTACTCGGCGGACCTCGAGCCGGGCACGCTGACCGGTGCGCAGGGCACGCTCCCCGGCGCGTTCCCGGACGAGGAGTTCCAGGGCCGCCTCAAGGAGATCGACCCCGAGCTCAAGGACTTCTCGTACGCGGCGGAGTCCTACGACGCGACGATCCTGTCGGCCCTCGCGGCCGTCAAGGGCGGCGGCACGGACGGCAAGACCATCCAGGCCAACCTCGCGGCGGTCTCCGGCGCGAACGGTGGCACCGAGGTCTCCACGTTCGCCGAGGGCATCGAGGCGCTCGAGGCGGGCGACGAGATCACGTACAAGGCGGTCTCCGGTGCCGGCTCGTTCAACGACGACAACGACCCGTCGTCGGCGTTCATCGGGATCTACAAGTACGGCGAGGACAACAAGTACACGTGGATCAAGGCGGAGTTCGGCGAGCTCTGACCTGACCCCCGGGTGACGTCCGCGAGGACGTCACCCGCGGCTCCGCACCGCACGACGACGGCCCGGTGGGTGACATCCCACCGGGCCGTCGTCGTGCCTGCGCCGTCCCGCTCGCTGCGTGGGCCGACGACGCGCGGCGCTCGTCGACCCGGGCCCGTCACGGCTCAGGTCGGGGCTCGGGCAGCCGCGCCGCCGGCGCCCAGCGGGACCGACGCGCCCGCATCGGGCACGGCAGCCCGGCGCGGCACCCGTGTCGCGGGCTCGCCACGGCAACACTGTGGGGGCACACCGGTCCTGGTCGGCAGCGACAGCCCTGCAGGGTGCGCACCCGACGCAGGTGTCGCTACGCCGCACTCGGGCCGCCACCCGACCCGGGGGCGCGACGGCCACGCCGACGGGGCCGCGTGCGACGGGCGTCATGCACCGGCGCCCGCGCCCCGGGACTTCGCCCCGCCCGCCGGGCAGCACGAAGGGCCGGGGTCCTCGACCCCGGCCCTTCGTCGCGTCCTGCGCCCGGCGTCAGAGCGTCGGGTCACCGCCGAGCGGCTTGGCCGTCGAGACGGCCGGGCCGTCCGCGGTGTGGCTCGCGGCGCTCTCGACGTCGGTCGCGAGCGTCCCGAGGTACAGCTCGATGACCTTCGGGTCGTTCATGAGCTGGCGACCCGGGCCCGAGTACGCGTTGCGGCCCTGGTCGAGCACGTACGCGCGGTCGCAGATCTGCAGCGCGCGGCGGGCGTTCTGCTCGACGATCACGACCGACACGCCGGCCTTGTTGATGCGCCGCGTCCGCAGGAACGTCTCGTCCTGGCGCACGGGGGACAGGCCCGCGGACGGCTCGTCGAGCAGCAGCACCGACGGGTTCATCATGAGCGCACGCGCCATCGCGACCATCTGGCGCTCGCCGCCGGAGAGCGACCCGGCGCTCTGCTTGCGCCGCTCGCCGAGCGTCGGGAAGAGGTCGACGATGAAGTCGAACCGCTCGTTGAACGTCTTGGGCGCCTGGAACACGCCCATCTGCAGGTTCTCCTCGATGGACAGCGAGGGGAACACGTTGTTGTTCTGCGGCACGAACCCGACCCCGCGGCGCACGAGGGAGTCGGCGCGGTGGTTGGTGATGTCCTCGCCCTGGAGCGTCACGGTGCCGGAGCGGATCGTGACGAGGCCGAAGAGGGCCTTGAGCAGCGTGGACTTCCCGGCGCCGTTCGGGCCGATGATGCCGACGAGCTCACCGGGGTGGCACACGAGGTTGCACCCGTTGAGGATGTCGACGCCCGGCAGGTACCCGGCGATCAGGTCCGTGGCGGCCAGCAGCGGCTCGCCCGCGGGCGCCCCGCGGTGCAGGTCGTCTCTCGTCGCGCTCGGCTGGGCGGTCATCGCTGCTCCTTCTCGACGAGGGCCTCGGCCTCGAGCTGCTCGGCGACGTCGTCGGTGAGCAGGCTGTCGTCCCCGAGGTCGGTGTCGTGGTGTGCTCCCAGGTACGCGTCGACGACGGCCTGGTTGTGCATGACGGTCTCGGGCGGGCCCTCCGCGACGATGCGTCCCTCCGCCATGACGACGACCCAGTCGGAGATGTGACGCACCATGTGCATGTCGTGCTCGACGAAGAGCACGGTCGTGCCCTCGTCGCGGAGCGTCTCGATGTGGCCGAGCAGCGACTGCGTGAGCGCCGGGTTCACCCCGGCCATCGGCTCGTCGAGCATGACCATCGTCGGCTTCGTCATGAGCGCCCGCGCCATCTCGAGGAGCTTGCGCTGACCACCGGACAGCGAGCCCGCGAAGTCGTCCTTCTTCTCGAGCAGCTTGAAGCGCGCGAGCAGGTCCTCGGCCTGCGCGGTGATCTCGGCCTCGCGGCTGCGCCACAGCGGCGGCACGAGCGCGGTGAGGAGGTTCTCCCCGGGCTGGTCCGTCGCACCGAGCCGCATGTTCTCGATCACGGTCATGCGTGACAGCGCCTTGGTCAGCTGGAAGGTGCGCACCATGCCGGCACGCGCGACCTTGCCGGCGGGGACCCGTCCGAGGGAGCGGCCCTCGAAGCTCCACGTGCCGGTGTTCGGCCGGTCGAAGCCCGTGAGCAGGTTGAACAGGGTCGTCTTGCCGGCGCCGTTGGGTCCGATGAGGGCCGTGATGGCCCCGCGCTGGACCTCGAGGTGGTCGACGTCGACGGCGGTCATGCCACCGAACGTCCGCGTCACGCTCTCCGCGACGAGGATCGCGTCGGGCTTCGGCGCGCCGGGGGCGTGCGGGACGTCGGCGAGGTCGCGGGCGACCTGCGCCTTGCGGCTCGTGGCGACCCCGGTCGTCGCCGTGGGTGTGGGGGTCTCAGCGGACATCGATCGCCAGCTCCTTGCGGTCTCCGAGGATGCCTTGTGGTCGGAAGATCACGAGCAGCATGAGCGTGAGCCCGACGAGGACCCACCCCAGCATCTCGATCTGCTCCGAACGCATGACGGTCGTGGGGACGACGTCGCGCAGCACCGTCTTGATGAGCATGAGGGTGGTCCAGAGGAGGATCGACCCGAGGACCGGGCCGAACACCGTCGCGGCGCCGCCCAGCAGCAGGATCGTCCAGATGTAGAACGTCATCGGGCGGCCCATGGAGTCCGGTTGGACCGCTCGTGGGAGGGCGTAGACGATCCCGGCCACGGCCCCGAACGTCCCGCCGAGGATGAGCGCCTGCATCTTGTACGAGTAGACGTTCTTGCCGAGCGAGCGCACGGCGTCCTCGTCCTCGCGGATGCCCTTGAGCACACGGCCCCAGGGGCTGCGCATCCACAGCCAGATCGTCAGGCACGCGAGCGCGACGAGCGCCCAGCCGACGATGCGCACCCACCAGCTGTTGGAGAGGTTGTTCGAGTACTCCCACGGCCCGATGCCGAAGTTGCCGTCGGGCAGCGGTGAGAGGTCCTGGAACGGGCCCTTGAAGCTGTCGCCCGCGAGCCCGGCGTTGCCGCCGGTCAGCCAGGTCAGCGAGGTCGAGCGTCCGACGAGGCGGACGATCTCCGCCGCGGCGATCGTGACGATCGACAGGTAGTCGCCGCGGAGCTTGAGCGTCGGGATGCCGAGGACGAGCGCGAACACGACGGCGCAGGCCATCGCGACGAGGACCGCCGCCCACACCGGCCACCCGGCCATCGAGGCGATCGCGAAGCCGTAGGCGCCGATGAGCATGAAGCCGGCCTGGCCGAAGTTCAGGAGCCCGGTCATGCCGAAGTGCACGTTGAGGCCGATGGCGGCGAGCGCGTAGGCGGCCGTGGTCGGGGCGATGATCTCGCCCGCGACGTTCGTCAGGATTCTGGTCCAGTCCATGGGGGAGGCCTCCGTCAGCCGATGCGCTCAGCCCGGCCCAGGATGCCCTGGGGTCGGATGAGAAGGACGAGGATGAGGATCACGAGCGCCCCGGCGTAGCGCATGTCCGACGGGATCACGAGCGTCGACAGCTCGACGACGAGCCCGATGACGATCGACCCCACGAGGGCGCCGAACGCGGTGCCGAGCCCGCCGAGCGTCACGGCGGCGAACATGAGCAGCAGGATCGCGCCGCCCATGTTCCACGCGGTCGCGTTGAAGTAGAGGCCGAGGAGCACGCCGCCGAGGGCGGCGAGGCCGGTGCTGAGCGTCCAGACGATGCGCACGATGCGCTCGACGGAGATGCCCGACGCGGCCGCGAGCGCGGGGTTGTCCGAGACCGCGCGGGTCGCTCGTCCGGTCCGGGTCGCCAGCAGGAAGTACCCGACGGCCGCGATCGCGACGAGCGCGATGAGCGCCGAGTAGATCGACTGCTGGTTGAGCAGGACGGGGCCGATCCGCACGGGGATCGGGTTCTCCCGCACGATGCGCAGCGGACCGCCGCCCACGAAGTACTGGAACGTGTACTGCAGGACCATCGACAGGCCGATCGTGACGATCATCTGCTGCGTGGCGCCGAGGCGGCGCTTGCGGAGCTTGTGCCAGATGCCGGCGTCCTGCGCCCAGCCGGACGCCGCGCCGACGACGACGGCGAAGATCCCGGCGACCACGAGCGGCTGGCCGAGGACCTGCACGCCGAAGTACGCCAGCAGGGCGCCGAGCGTGACCTGCTCGCCGTGCGCGAAGTTGCTCAGGCCCGTCGTGCCGTAGATGAGCGACAGGCCGACCGACGCGAGCGCGAGGAGCAGCCCGAAGACCAGCCCGCTCACGGTCTGCTGGAGCACGCGCTGCGCGGTGATGCCGCCCGACGTGCCGCTCGACGGCGCGTTCGTGCCCGGTGCCGCGCTCGCGCCCGGCTCGGGCGTCGCGCCGGACCCGCCACCGGCCGCGGGGGCGCCGAGCGGGAAGAGGGCCCCGGCCGACGAGCCCAGCCGCACCGCGACGGTGCGCGGGTTGGCGGCGGGGTCACGCAGGGTCTCGCCTGCGGGGAGCGTCTCCTCGTCGAGGGTGACGACGTAGTCGCCCGCGGTGGTCACGGCAGCGGACCAGCGGCCGTCGGCCGCGGTCTCCGCCTCGACGGTCCCGCCGGGGCCGTCGACGGTGAGCTGGACGCCCACGGCCGGTTCGCCCGCCGCGGTGCGGATCGTGCCGCCCACGCACGCGGTCGACGCGTCGGTGACGCACTGCGCCGCGGTGGCGGCGGTGGCCGCGCCCGACGACGTGAGCACTGCTGTGGTGGTCAGGAGCAAGGTGAGCACCGCGAGCGCGAGGTTGCGGCGCGCGCGGTGCTGGGAACGGCCCGTGGTCGCGACTCGGCGCACCTGGGACCTCCATCCGTGGTGTTCTGGCATCAGGGTGGGGCGTGCTTCTCTCCCGGCGACGTTGCCGGGGTGGCGCGGTCCTCCAAGTGGGCAGGACCTTAGGTGGGGTTTGTGTCCGCCATGTGACACGACGCGCGGTGGTGCGAGCGCCATTCGACCATCTTTCCCCATCCGGTGTGACCTTTCGGACGTTCGCGCAGACGTCATCCGGTCGGGCGTCCAACCGGACTAGGCAGACGGGGCAGGCTTTGCCATGATCGAGGGGCATCGTCGCCCTGGTCGCCGGACCCCCCACCCGCGACCCGCCAGCACCGTGAGGAGGCCGACGTCCGTGCGCCCTGGTGTCCAGGTCCGTCCCGCCGAGCCGGGCGACCTCCCCGAGATCGTGGACCTGTGCCTCGTGGCGCGCGCGGAGTCGACCGTGGGCGCGCAGCTGTGCAGCAACGATCGCGAGCGGCTCCGCCAGCAGATCGGCACGCTGCTCGCGACGCCGGGCGGGCAGGTCCTGGTCGGGACGCTCGACGGCCGCACGAGCGGCCTGCTGCTCGGGCGTCTCGTCGGGCCGAGCCCGTTCACCGACGAGGCGAGCCTGACGCTCGAGGCGCTCTACGTGGCACCCGACGCGCGGCGCCGGGGCCTGGGGCACGCGCTGCTGTCCGGCGCGCTCGAGCTCGCGGCGGAGGCCGGCGCGAGCGAGGTGTACGCGGCCCCGCTGCCGGGGGCGCGGGGGATGCTCCGGTTCTTCGCCCGGCTGGGCTTCGCCCCCGCGGCGGCGTACCGGGTGGTGAGCACGAGCTCGTTGCAGCGCCGGCTCGCGGGGGACTCCGCGGGCGCGCCGGTCGTCCGCCGGGGGGCTGCGCGCGGGCTCGAGGACCTCATCGCGCGGCGCCGACAGGTCCGGGCCGCCGCCCGGTCCGAGACGGCCGAGGTGCGCTTCGTGCCACCGGCCGCCAGCGCCGATCAGCCGCGGCGGTCCGCGATGAGCATGCAGGTCAGCCGCGCGGTGCAGACGCGTCGCGACTCCGGGTCCTCGACGACGACCTCGTAGGTCGCGAGGGTCGACCCGAGGTGCACCGCGGTCGCGGTGCCCGTCACGAGCCCGCTGCGCGCCGAGCGGTGGTGCGTCGCGCTGAGCTCGATCCCGACCGCGATCCGGCCCTCGCCCGCGTGCGCGTTCGCCGCGACCGACCCGAGCGTCTCGGCGAGCACGGCCGAAGCCCCGCCGTGCAGGAGCCCCTGTGGCTGGGTGTTGCCCTCGACCGGCATCGTGCCGACGACGCGGTCCGGGCCGACCTCCTGGATCACGATGCCCATGCGCTCGATGAGGGTCCCGGGGTAGGTCGAGGGGTGCTGCGGCTCGCGGCCAGCGTCAGTCATGCCCGATAGGTTGGCACCCGTGACCGACGCATCGCCAGCCGGCGCCCCCGCCGCGACCGCCCTCCCGTTCGTCCCCGCGCCGGGCGCCCCGCGCCTGCTGCTCATCGACGGGCACTCCATGGCGTTCCGCGCCTTCTTCGCCCTGCCGGCGGAGAACTTCTCGACCACGAGCGGCCAGACCACGAACGCGGTCTACGGCTTCACGTCGATGCTCGCCAAGATCCTCGCGGACGAGGCGCCGACGCACCTCGCGGTCGCGTTCGACGTGGGCCGCACGACGTTCCGCACCGAGCAGTACCCGGCGTACAAGGGCACGCGCGACGAGACGCCGCAGCCCTTCCAGGGCCAGGTGCCGCTGATCAAGGAGATCCTCGCGACGATGCGGGTCCCCGTGATCGAGAAGGAGAACTACGAGGCCGACGACGTGCTGGCGACCCTCGCGACCCAGGCTCGCGCGGCCGGCATCGAGGTCCTGCTCTGCTCGGGCGACCGCGACTCGTTCCAGCTCGTCAACGACGCGGTGACGGTGCTCTACCCGATCCGCGGTGTGTCCGAGCTCACGCGCATGACACCCGAGGCGGTCCTCGCGAAGTACGGCGTCGGGCCCGAGCGGTACTCCGACCTCGCCGCGCTCGTGGGCGAGACCAGCGACAACCTCCCGGGCGTGCCTGGTGTCGGCCCCAAGACGGCCGCGAAGTGGATCGCGGCGTACGGCGGGCTCGACGGGATCATCGCCTCGGTCGACCAGATCGGCGGCAAGGCGGGGGAGAGCCTGCGCGCGCACCTCGACCAGGTGATCGTGAACCGCCGGCTCAACCACCTGCTCACGGACCTCGAGCTCCCGCTGCAGCCCGAGGACCTCGGGGTGCAGCCGTGGGACCGCGAGGCGATGCACCGCGTGTTCGACTCGCTGCAGTTCACGGCGCTGCGCGAGCGGCTGTTCGCCTCGCTGCCCGAGGCGGCGCCGGCGGTCGAGCCGGGGGACGCGGTGCCCCTCGACCGGCTCGAGCCCGGCGGCCTCGCCGCGTGGCTCGCGGAGCGGGCGGGCCGGACGCTCGGCCTCGACGTGCGGGGGAGCGCCCGACCCTCGGGCGGGGACGCGTGGGGCGTCGCGATCGCCGACGCGGGGTCGTCGGCGATCGCGCTCGACCTCGCGTCGCTGGACCCGGCGGACGAGGCGACGCTCGCGGCGTGGCTCGCGGAGCCGAACGCGGAGAAGGCCGTGCACGCCGCGAAGAACGCGTGGCACGCGCTCGTCGGCCGCGGGTTCGACCTCGCGGGCGTCGTGTTCGACACCGAGCTCGCGGCGTACCTGTGCCACCCCGACCAGCGTGCCTACGACCTCCCGTCGCTCGTCGTGCGCTACCTGCACCGCGAGCTGTCCGCCGCCGAGTCGCCGGACTCCGGGACGCAGGGTGCGTTCGACCTCGAGCTCGACGGCTCCGACGAGAACCAGAGGTCGGCGGGGCAGGCGGCCGCCGTCGTGGAGCTCGCCGAGGTGCTGCAGGGCGAGCTGGCCGACCGGGGTGCGGCCGCGCTGCTCGCCGAGCTCGAGCTGCCTCTCGAGGACGTGCTCGTGCGCATGGAGCGCCGCGGCATCGCGGCCGACACCGGCTACCTCTCCGGGCTCGAGGCGGAGTTCGACGCCGCGGTCAAGGACGCGGCGGCCGAGGCGTACGCGGTGATCGACCGCGAGGTCAACCTGGGCTCCCCGAAGCAGCTCCAGGAGGTGCTCTTCGACCAGCTCCAGATGCCGAAGACCAAGAAGAACAAGACCGGCTGGACCACGGACGCCGCAGCGCTCCAGGACCTGTTCGAGCGCACGCAGCACCCGTTCCTCGAGCACCTGCTCGCGCACCGGGACGCGATCCGCCTGCGCCAGACCGTCGAGGGGCTGCTCCGCTCGGTGGCGGACGACGGGCGCATCCACACGACGTTCCAGCAGACGATCGCGGCGACCGGGCGCCTGTCCTCGACCGACCCGAACCTGCAGAACATCCCGATCCGCACCGAGGCCGGGCGCCAGATCCGGCGCGCGTTCGTCGTCGGGCCGGGCTACGACACGCTGCTCACGGCGGACTACTCGCAGATCGAGATGCGCATCATGGCGCACCTGTCCGGCGACGAGGGCCTCATCGAGGCGTTCCGCTCGGGCGAGGACCTGCACTCCTACGTGGGCTCGCGGGTGTTCTCCGTGCCGACGGACGAGGTCACGCCCGCGATGCGCTCGAAGATCAAGGCGATGAGCTACGGGCTCGCGTACGGGCTGTCGTCGTTCGGGCTGTCCAAGCAGCTGAACATCGAGGTCGGCGAGGCCGCGAAGCTCATGGAGGACTACTTCTCCCGGTTCGGCGGCGTGCGCGAGTACCTGACCGGCGTCGTCGACGTGGCCCGCGCGACGGGGTACACGGCGACGATCATGGGAAGGCGGCGCTACCTCCCGGACCTCACGAGCGACAACCGGCAGCGCCGCGAGATGGCCGAGCGGATGGCGCTCAACGCCCCGATCCAGGGCAGCGCGGCGGACCTGATCAAGGTGGCGATGCTCGGTGTCGAGCGCGAGCTCACGGCGCGCGGCCTCGGCTCGCGGCTGCTGCTGCAGGTGCACGACGAGCTCGTGCTCGAGCTGGCGCCGGGGGAGCGCGAGGAGGTCGAGGCCCTCGTCCGCGCGCAGATGGGCTCGGCGGCCGAGCTGTCGGTGCCGCTCGACGTCTCGGTCGGGGTAGGGACGAGCTGGCACGAGGCGGGTCACTGAGGCACGCGCACGACCGCTGGCCCCGCGGCGCGTCGCCTCCCCGGCCGGGGGAGCGGCGCGCCGTTGGCCTGGTCGGAGCCGTAGAGAACGGTATCCACATCTCTGGCAATCCGGTGTGAACTACGCCACAGTGGTCGCCGGGTGGCGACGAGGCCACCTCCCGAACCCCCTCGGAGGACGTATGGCCGACGTGGTAGAGCATCCCGAGACCGACTACGAACGCGTGCAGAACTCCCAGGAGTTCCAGCAGCTGCGCCGGCGCTTCCGGAACTTTGTGTTCCCGATGACGGCGTTCTTCCTCGCCTGGTACCTGCTGTACGTGCTGCTGGCCGCCTACGCCCACGACTTCATGAGCATCCGGGTCACCGGCAACATCACGGTCGGCCTGCTCTTCGGCCTCGGCCAGTTCGTCTCGACCTTCGCGATCACGATGATCTACGCGAGCTGGGCCAACAAGCGGCAGGACGCCGTCGCCGAGCGGCTCCGCCGCCACATCGAGGACGGGGAGATCGTATGAGCGCGGTCCTGGGCTCCGCGGTGCTCGCCGCCGAGTCGGAGCAGATCGGGGACCCGGTCCTCAACATCGCGATCTTCGGGGCGTTCGTCGTCGTGACGCTCGTCATCGTCTTCCGGGCGTCCAAGAACAACAGCACGGCGGCCGACTACTACGCCGCGGGGCGGTCGTTCACCGGCCCGCAGAACGGCACCGCGATCGCCGGCGACTACCTGTCGGCCGCGAGCTTCCTCGGCATCTGCGGCGCGATCGCGATCAACGGGTACGACGGGTTCCTGTACTCGATCGGGTTCCTCGTCGCGTGGCTCGTCGCCCTCCTGCTCGTCGCCGAGCTGCTGCGCAACACCGGTCGGTTCACGATGGCCGACGTCCTGTCGTTCCGGCTGCGCCAGCGCCCGGTGCGGATGGCGGCGGCGCTGGCGACCCTCGCGGTCGTGTTCTTCTACCTGCTCGCGCAGATGGCGGGTGCGGGCGGTCTCGTCGCGCTCCTGCTGGGCATCGAGGGGACCGCGGGCCAGGGGCTCGTGATCGCCGTCGTGGGCGCCCTCATGATCCTGTACGTCCTGGTGGGCGGCATGAAGGGCACCACCTGGGTGCAGATCATCAAGGCGATCCTGCTGATCGCGGGCGCCGGGATCATGACGGTCTGGGTCCTCGCGCGGTACGGCTTCGACTTCTCGGCGCTGCTCCAGGGTGCGGTCGACGCGGCGGGCGAGGGCGGCGAGGCGCTCATCGAGCCGGGCAAGCAGTACGGCGCGTCGGGCATGAGCAAGCTCAACTTCCTCTCGCTCGCGCTCGCGCTCGTCCTCGGCACGGCGGGCCTGCCGCACGTGCTCATGCGCTTCTACACCGTCCCGACCGCCAAGGAGGCGCGGCGCTCGGTCGTCTGGGCTATCTGGCTCATCGGCGTCTTCTACCTGTTCACCCTCGTGCTCGGGTACGGCGCGGGTGCCCTCGTCGGGCCGGAGGCCATCAAGGCGGCCCCGGGCGGCGTGAACTCGGCGGCGCCGATGCTCGCGTTCGAGCTCGGCGGCGTCGTGCTGCTCGGGATCATCTCGGCGGTCGCCTTCGCGACGATCCTCGCGGTCGTCGCGGGTCTGACGATCACGGCGGCGGCGTCGTTCGCGCACGACATCTACGCGTCCGTCATCAAGCACGGCGAGGTGAACCCGGACGGCGAGGTCAAGGTCGCCCGGATCACCGTCGTGGTGATCGGCATCCTGGCGATCGTCGGCGGCATCTTCGCCAACGGGCAGAACGTCGCGTTCCTCGTCGCGCTCGCCTTCGCGGTCGCGGCCAGCGCGAACCTGCCGACGATCATCTACTCGCTGTTCTGGAAGCGGTTCAACACGACCGGGGCGCTCTGGAGCATGTACGGCGGCCTGATCTCCTGCGTCGTGCTCATCGCGTTCTCGCCGGTCGTGTCCGGCAAGGTCGACCCCGCGACCGGGGCGAGCCTGTCGATGATCCGCGACACGTCGGTCGACTTCCACTGGTTCCCGCTCGACAACCCGGGGATCGTCTCGATCCCGCTCGGGTTCCTGCTCGGGATCCTCGGCACGCTGCTGAGCAAGGAGCGGCCGGACCGGGAGAAGTTCGCCGAGATGGAGGTCCGCTCGCTCACCGGGGCGGGCGCCGAGAAGGCGACGGTGCACTAGCCGGCGCCGAGCCGGTCGTCCGGCGCAGCACGTGTCCGAGGTCGCGGTGCGGGGACTCCCGCGCCGCGACCTCGGCGCGCGGGCGGCCTCGCAGCGGCGCGCCGGCGGCCTCTCTCCGCGGCCTCGCAGCGCCGCGCCGGCGGCCCGCGAACGGCGGGGCGGGTCAGCGGTGCGTCACGAAGATCGCCGTCCCGGGCAGCAGCCGCCCGCGCACCGGTCCCCACCCGCCCCACGTGCGATCGTGCCCCGCCGGCCACTCCGGCTCCACGAGCCGGTCGATCGTGAAGCCCGCGGCCACGAGGTCGGCGATGTGGTCCCCCAGCGTGCGGTGGTACTCGGCGTAGAGCACGGCCCCGGACTCGCCGGTCTCGACGTACGGCCGTCGGTCGAAGTAGGAGCGCGACGCGGTCAGCCCGTGCTCGGAGGGGTCGTCGGGGAACGCCCAGCGGAGCGGGTGCGTGACCGAGAACACCCAGCGGCCGCCGGGACGCAGCACGCGGGCCGCCTCCTGGTGCACGCGCACCGCGTCGGGCACGAACGGGATCGCCCCGAACGCCGTGAACGCGACGTCGAAGCTCGCGTCGGCGAAGGGCAGCGCGCGCGCGTCGGCCTGCACGAGCGGCGTCGGGGGGCGCCCGGGCCGGTCGTACCCTGCTCCCGCGGCGAGCATGCCGTGCGCGACGTCGGTCGCGACGACGTCGACCCCGCGGGCGGCGAGCCACCGGGAGCACTGCGCCGCGCCCGCGCCGACCTCGAGCACGCGCGCACCGGTGAGGTCGCCCAGCAGGCCGGCGTCGGCCTCGCGCAGGCCCTCGGGGCACCAGCAGAAGTCGGCGGTGCCGAGGAAGTCCCCGTGCTCCGCGAGGTAGTCGGCGGCGTTGGCGTCCCACCACGTCCGCCCCGCCCGCCCGCCGGCCTCGGCGGGGACGTCGCGGTACCCGGCGTCGGCCAGCGGATCGTCGGGCTGTGTGGAGTTCATGCTCGGCTGATGTACTTTCTGTGGGTTCCAGTTGGATACCGGTGCGTAACATCCGCGTGACCACCTGCACCTACGGTCGGGGCCTCCCCGCCCAGGCGCACGTGTGCCTGGGCGGACCGTCGACGAGAGGTGATCGTGTGAGGACCTTCCTGAGGTTCGCAGCGTCAGGCGTGGCCGTAGGCCTCGTCCTGACCGGATGTGCGGCGAGTGACCGCGACGGCGGCGGCACCGCCGAGGAGACGTCGGACGGCGCGCGGGACACCTTCATCTTCGCAGCGTCGGCCGACCCCGCGTCGCTCGACCCGGCCTTCGCCAACGACGGCGAGTCGTTCCGCGTCGGGCGCCAGATCTTCGAGGGCCTCGTGGGCACCGAGCCGGGCACGCCCGACCCGGCCCCGCTGCTCGCCGAGTCCTGGGAGACGAGCGAGGACGGCCTGCAGTACACCTTCCAGCTCAAGGAGGGTGTGAAGTTCCACGACGGCACGGACTTCGACGCCGACGCCGTGTGCTTCAACTTCGAGCGGTGGAACAACTTCACGGGCGTCCTGCAGTCGGAGAGCCTGTCGTACTACTGGCAGAAGGTGAACGGCGGGTTCGCGACGAGCGACACCGAGAGCCTCAACGGCACCGGCAAGTACGAGAGCTGCGAGGCTCCCGACGCGACGACCGCGGTCATCAACCTCAAGAGCCCGCTGCCCGAGCTCGTCTCCGCGCTGTCGCTGCCGTCGTTCTCGATGCAGTCGCCGACCGCGCTCGAGGAGTACGACGCCGACGGCGTGACCGGCGAGGGCGACGCGCCCGTGCTGCCCGAGTACGCGACCGCGCACCCGACCGGCACCGGCCCGTACGTCTTCGACTCGTGGAACCCGGGGGAGCAGGTCGTCCTGACGGCGAACGAGGACTACTGGGGCGAGCAGGGCCAGGTCAAGCGCATCGTCTTCAGCGTGATCTCCGACGCGACCGCGCGCCGGCAGGCGCTGCAGGCCGGCGACATCGACGGCTACGACCTCGTCGGCCCGGCCGACGTGGACGCGCTCGAGGAGGCCGGCTTCCAGATCGTCAACCGCGACCCCTTCAACATCCTGTACCTCGCGATGAACCAGGCGAACCCCGACCTCGCGGACCTCAAGGTGCGCCAGGCGATCGCCCACGCGATCAACAAGGAGTCGCTGGTCGCGCAGACGCTGCCCGAGGGCACCGAGGTCGCCACGAACTTCGTGCCGCCGAGCGTCTCGGGCTGGAACCCGGACGTCGCGACGTACGACTACGACCCGGAGAAGGCCAAGGCGCTCCTCGCCGAGGCCGGCAAGTCGAACCTCACCATCGACTTCAACTACCCGACGAACGTGTCGCGGCCGTACATGCCGACGCCCGAGCAGGTCTTCACGGCGATCAGCGCGGACCTCGCGGCCGTCGGGATCACGGTCAACCCGGTCCCGGAGCCCTGGAGCCCCGACTACCTCGACCGCATGCAGGGCACGCCGGACCACGGCATCCACCTGCTCGGCTGGACCGGTGACTACAACGACACCTACAACTTCGTCGGCGTCTTCTTCGGCGCGAAGTCGAACGAGTGGGGCTTCGACAACCCGGAGCTCTTCCAGGCCCTCGGCGACGCGCGGTACCAGCCGAGCGCCGAGGAGCAGAAGGCCGCCTACGAGGAGGTCAACGCGCAGATCATGGACCTGCTCCCGGGCGTCCCGCTCGCGCACCCGGTCCCGTCGCTGGCGTTCAAGCCCGAGATCCAGGGGTACCCGGCGTCGCCGGTCCAGGACGAGGTCTACAACGTCATCACCATCGAGGACTGAGGGCGTGCAGGCTCGATGATCCGACTTGTCCTGCAGAGGATCGCACTCCTCGTCCCCACCCTGCTCGGACTGTCGGTCCTGCTCTTCCTGTGGGTCCGCGCTCTCCCGGGAGGTCCGGCGACGGCCCTCCTGGGGGAGCGCGCCACCCCGGAGGCCGTCGAGCGCATCAACGAGCTCTACGGCTTCAACGAACCGATCGTGAAGCAGTACCTGACGTACGTCGGCGAGCTCGTCACCGGCAACTTCGGGACGTCGACGCGGACCAACCGGCCCGTGCTCGAGGAGTTCCTCAACCGGTTCCCCGCGACGATCGAGCTGACGGTCCTGGCGCTGATCATCGCGATCGGCGTCGGCATCCCGCTCGGGTACGTGGCGGCGCGCCGGCAGGGGAAGCTCACCGACCACGCGACCGTCGTGGCGTCGCTGATCGGCGTCACGATCCCGGTGTTCTTCCTCGCCTTCCTGCTCAAGTGGCTCTTCGCCGTCCAGCTCGGCTGGTTCCCGTCGGCGGGCCGGCAGGACCCGTCGATGGTCGCGACGCACCCGACGGGCTTCTACGTGCTCGACGGGCTGCTGACGCGTGAGTGGGACGCGGCCTGGGACGCGTTCGTCCACCTCGTGCTGCCGGCCGTGGCCCTCGGGTCCATCCCGCTCGCGATCATCGCGCGCATCACGCGCGCCTCGGTGATCGAGGTGCAGAACGCCGACTACGTCCGCACGGCGCGCGCGAAGGGCCTGCGGCGGTCGCGGCTGCGCAGCCGCGTCATCCTGCGCAACGCGATGCTCCCGGTGTCGACGACCATCGGCCTGCAGGTGGGCCTGCTGCTCTCCGGGGCGGTGCTGACCGAGACCGTCTTCGCGTTCCCCGGGATCGGCAGCTTCCTCGCCGACGCGATCTTCAACCTCGACTACGCCGTGCTCCAGGGCTTCGTGCTCATCATCGCGATCGTGTACGCGCTCGCGAACCTCGCCGTGGACGTGTCCTACGGCGTGATCGACCCGAGGATGAGGACCCGATGACCGAGGCGGACCTGACCACGGCCCCGTCGGCGGGCGACCCCCGCGCCGGCGCCGACGACCCGGCCGACGTCGGCGCGTCCCTGTGGCGCGTCGCGTTCCGGCGGCTGCGACGCAACCCGGGGGCGATCGTCGGTGCGGCGATCGTGCTCGCGTTCGTCCTCGTCGCGATCTTCGCGCCGTGGATCGCGAACTACGGGCCCGGGGAGCTCCCCGGGCGTGCCGAGGTGCGCCCGACGTACATCCCGGGACCCTCCGAGGAGTACCCGCTCGGGCTCGACCGGTACGGCGCCGACCTGTTCTCCCAGCTCGTCTGGGGTGCGCGGGCCTCGCTGCTCGTCGGCGTCCTGTCGACGCTCGTCGGCCTGATCGGCGGCATCCTGCTCGGGCTCATGGCCGGCGCGTTCGGTGGCTGGGTCGACACCGTCACGATGCGCGGGGTCGACCTCATGCTGTCGGTGCCGAGCCTGCTGCTCGCGGTGTCGATCGCGGCGATCATCGGCCAGACGTCCGCGAGCGTCATCATCGCGATCGGCGTCGTCCAGGTCCCGATCTTCGCGCGCCTGCTGCGCGGGTCGATGCTCGCGCAGCGCGGGCAGGACTACGTGCTCGCGGCGAGCTCGCTCGGCCTGAGCCGGCGCACCGTGACGATGAACCACGTGCTGCCCAACAGCGTCTCGCCCGTCATCGTGCAGGCGACGCTCATGCTGGCGACCGCGGTCATCGAGGCGGCGGCGCTGTCGTTCCTCGGTCTCGGCGGCGGCGCACCGACCACGGCCGAGTGGGGCCGCATGCTCACCGCCGCCCAGAACGAGCTCGAGGTGGCCCCGAGGCTCGCGCTGTGGCCGGGCGCGTGCATCGCGGTCACGGCCCTCGGCTTCACCCTGTTCGGCGAGGCGCTGCGCGAGGCCCTCGACCCCCGCTCGAGGAAGAGGTGACCACGGTGAGCGCTCCGAGCGCACCCGGGACCGGCACGGACGTGCCGCTGCTCAGCATCCAGGACCTCGAGGTCACCTTCACCACGGACGCGGGTCCCTCGGTCGCCGTCTCGGGCGTGAGCTTCGACGTGCGCGCGGGCGAGACCGTCGCGATCGTCGGGGAGTCCGGCTCCGGCAAGTCGACGACCGCCGCGGCGGTCATCGGGCTGCTCGCGCAGAACGGGGCCGTGACCGGCGGCCGCATCCTGTTCGACGGCCGTGACGTCGCCGCGATGGGGCCCGGCGAGATCGCGCGGCTGCGCGGCAGCGAGATCGGCATGGTCCCGCAGGACCCGATGTCGAACCTCAACCCGGTGCGCCGGGTCGGGTCGCAGATCGCCGAGGCGCTCGAGGACGACGGCGTCGCGAAGGGCCGCGCGGCCCGGGCGCGGACGATCGAGCTGCTCGAGGAGGCCGGGCTGCCGGACGCCGAGCGGCGCGCCGAGCAGTACCCGCACGAGTTCTCGGGCGGCATGCGCCAACGCGCGCTCATCGCGATGGGCCTCGCGTGCCGGCCGCGGCTGCTCATCGCCGACGAGCCCACCTCGGCGCTCGACGTCACCGTCCAGCGCACGATCCTCGACCGCCTCACGCAGCTGACGGACCAGCTCGGGACGTCGGTGCTCCTCATCACGCACGACCTGGGGCTCGCCGCCGAGCGCGCGCACCGGATCGTCGTGATGTACCGCGGGAAGGTCGTCGAGACGGGTCCGGCCGCCGACCTGCTGCGCGACCCGCAGCACGAGTACACGCGTCGTCTGCTCGCCGCGGCGCCGTCGCTCGCGTCACGGCGCATCCAGCTCGCGAAGGCGGCGGGGGTCGACGACACCTCCGACCTGCTCGCGGTGTCGCGCGGGGACGAGGACGGGATGCCGGCGGCCGCGACGGCTGCGTCGGCGAAGACCGACCACATCATCGAGGTCGACCACGTGACCAAGGTCTACGGCCTGCGCGGGCGCCGGTTGTTCTCGCGCTCCGAGAGCTTCACCGCGGTCGACGACGTGAGCTTCGTGATCCCGCGCGGGCGCACGGTCGCCGTCGTGGGGGAGTCGGGCTCGGGGAAGTCGACCGTCGCGAAGATGATGCTCGACCTGGTGAAGCCGACGTCGGGCGTCATCCGCTTCGACGGCGAGGCCGTCGGCGGTGCGGACCGCACGGCCGAGGTCGCGTTCCGCCGCCGGGTCCAGCCGATCTTCCAGGACCCGTACTCCTCGCTGGACCCGCTGTTCACGATCGGGCGGACCATCGAGGAGCCGCTGCGCGCGCACGGCGTCGGCTCGACGACCGAGCGGCGCCAACGGGTGCGGGAGCTGCTCGACGACGTCGCGCTGCCCTCCGACGTGCTGCGGCGCTACCCGGCGGAGCTCTCGGGCGGCCAGCGCCAGCGCGTCGCGATCGCGCGGGCGCTCGCGCTCAACCCGGACCTCGTGGTGTGCGACGAGGCCGTCTCGGCGCTCGACGTCATCGTGCAGTCGCAGATCCTGCGCCTGCTCGCGGACCTCCAGCAGCGGCTCGGCCTGAGCTACCTGTTCATCAGCCACGACCTCGCGGTCGTGCGCCAGGTCGCGGACCAGGTGTGCGTCATGGAACGCGGGCGCATCGTCGAGCAGGGCTCGGCGGACGACGTCTTCGACGACCCGCAGACGGAGTACACGCGCACGCTGCTCGAGGCGATCCCGGGTCGGGACCTCGAGCTCGGTCTCGTCGGCTGAGAGTCCTGGACCGGCCGCCTCACCTGGGACGGAAGGCTCAGTGCGCAGCCGGCGCACTGGCTACGCTGGCGGACGAGGAGCTCGAGGACGCGCCCTCGACCCCACCCCCTGCAACCAAGGAGTTCCAGTGCGAGTCGGACTGCTCACGGGCGGCGGCGACGTCCCCGGGCTGAACGCGGCGATCCGTGCCGTCGTCAAGCAGGGTGAGGGCGAGTACGGTCACTCGATCATCGGCTTCCGCAACGGCTGGCGCGGCGTGGTCGACGGCGACGTCTTCCCGCTCGGGCGTCAGCACATCCGCAACGTGCTGACGCAGGGCGGGACCCTGCTGGGCACGGCCCGGTACCACCCCCACGCCAAGGACGGTGGGATGGACGGCGTGCTGGCGACGCTCGAGGCCGAGCGGATCGAGGCGCTGATCTGCATCGGCGGCGACGGCACGCTGCACGCCGCGAGCAAGGTCGCCGAGGCCGGCGTCCGGATCGTCGCGATCCCCAAGACGATCGACAACGACGTGTGGGGGACGGACCGCTCGATCGGCTTCGACACCGCCGTCGGCACCGCGACCGAGGCGCTCGACCGCGTGCACACGACCGCGGAGAGCCACAACCGCGTGATGCTCGTCGAGGTCATGGGCCGCCACGCCGGGTGGATCGCCGCGACCGCCGGGATCGCGTCGGGGGCGGAGCTCGTCCTCGCTCCCGAGGAGCCGTTCGACATCGAGAAGATCGTGAAGTTCCTCAAGCACCGCCACCGTGCGCACGCGAGCTTCTCGATCATCGTGGTCGCCGAGGGTGCCGTCCCGCTCCAGGGCAGCGCGATGTCCTACGAGGCGCCGGTCGGGAAGTTCGGCGAGATCGTCGCGGGCGCCATCAGCGAGCGGATCAAGGTCGAGATCGAGGAGCGCACCGGGTTCGACACGCGCGTGACGGTGCTCGGGCACGTCCAGCGGGGCGGCATCCCGACGCACAACGACCGCATCCTCGGCAGCCGCTTCGGCACCGCGGCCATCGACGCGATCAGCCGGGGCGAGACGGGCATGATGACGGCGCTGCGCGGCGAGGACGTCGTGCTCGTGCCGCTCGCGGAGATCGCCGGCAAGGTCAAGCAGGTGCCCGCGGAGCTGCTGCAGGTGGCGCGCGCGCTGGCCTGAGGTCGTCCCGGCTGCCTTTGACCCGCTCCACGCGGGACCGATAAGGTAGACGGCGGTGCCGCGCGCCTTGGCGACGGTCTGCTCGTGAGGGTCCCCGCAGGGATCCCGCCCGTGAACCCCTTTCGGGACGGTCGGCACCGCACACCATGCAGCATCCCTGTCCGTCCTACATCCTGTCCGCAACGGAGCCCATCCCTACATGAGCATTTCCACCCCCGCGAAGCCCGCCACGCCGCAGGTCGCGATCAACGACATCGGCTCGGCCGAGGACTTCCTCGCCGCGATCGACGCCACCATCAAGTACTTCAACGATGGCGACATCGTCGAGGGCACCATCGTCAAGGTCGACCGCGACGAGGTGCTCCTGGACATCGGCTACAAGACCGAGGGCGTCATCCCCTCCCGCGAGCTGTCCATCAAGCACGACGTGGACCCCGGTGAGGTCGTCAAGGTCGGCGACGAGGTCGAGGCCCTGGTCCTCCAGAAGGAGGACAAGGAAGGCCGGCTGATCCTGTCCAAGAAGCGTGCGCAGTACGAGCGCGCGTGGGGCACGATCGAGAAGATCAAGGAGGAGGACGGCGTCGTCACCGGCACCGTCATCGAGGTCGTCAAGGGTGGCCTCATCCTCGACATCGGCCTGCGCGGGTTCCTTCCCGCCTCGCTCGTGGAGATGCGTCGGGTCCGTGACCTCCAGCCGTACGTCGGCAAGGAGATCGAGGCCAAGATCATCGAGCTCGACAAGAACCGCAACAACGTCGTCCTCTCGCGCCGCGCCTGGCTCGAGCAGACGCAGTCCGAGGTGCGCTCGACCTTCCTGCAGACGCTGCAGAAGGGCCAGGTCCGCCCCGGTGTCGTCTCCTCGATCGTCAACTTCGGTGCGTTCGTGGACCTCGGCGGCGTCGACGGGCTCGTGCACGTCTCCGAGCTGTCGTGGAAGCACATCGACCACCCCTCCGAGGTCGTCGAGGTGGGCCAGGAGGTCACCGTCGAGGTCCTCGACGTCGACTTCGACCGCGAGCGTGTCTCCCTGTCGCTGAAGGCGACGCAGGAGGACCCGTGGCAGGCCTTCGCCCGCACGCACGCCATCGGCCAGGTCGTCCCGGGCAAGGTCACGAAGCTCGTCCCGTTCGGTGCGTTCGTGCGCGTCGAGGACGGCATCGAGGGCCTCGTGCACATCTCGGAGCTGGCCGTGCGCCACGTCGAGATCCCGGAGCAGGTCGTCCAGGTCGGCGACGACGTCTTCGTCAAGGTCATCGACATCGACCTCGAGCGTCGCCGCATCTCGCTGTCGCTCAAGCAGGCGAACGAGGGCGTCGACCCGAACAGCGACGACTTCGACCCCGCGCTGTACGGCATGGCGGCGGAGTACGACGAGCAGGGCAACTACAAGTACCCCGAGGGCTTCGACCCGACCACGAACGAGTGGCTCGAGGGCTTCGAGGCGCAGCGCGAGGTGTGGGAGGCGCAGTACGCGCAGGCCCACGAGCGCTGGGAGGCGCACCGCAAGCAGGTCGCCGAGGCCAGCAAGGCCGACGCGGAGGCTGCGAACGGCGACGGTGGCAGCACCGGCGGCGGCGCGTCGGCGTCCACGTACTCGTCGGCTCCGGTCGAGGAGATCGGTGGCACGCTGGCGTCCGACGAGGCGCTCGCCGCTCTGCGCGAGAAGCTCACGGGCAACTGATCCACCGAGCCCCTCCGCGGGCTCACCACGACGGGCCGGTCACCTTCGGGTGGCCGGCCCGTCGTGCGTCCGCCTCCGCGTCGGGCAGGATGGTCCGATGCAACGCATCGGACTGACCGGCGGGATCGCAGCAGGAAAGTCGGTGGCGGCAGGTCGCCTCGCCGAGCTGGGTGCGGTCGTCATCGACTACGACCAGCTGGCGCGGGAGGCGGTCGAGCCCGGCTCGGTCGGCCTCGACGAGGTCGCGGAGGCGTTCGGGCCGGGCGTGATCGACGCCGACGGCGCCCTGGACCGGGCCGCGCTCGCGGCGCTCGTGTTCACCGACGGGGCTGCGCTCGAGCGGCTCAACGGGATCATCCACCCGGTCGTCCGCAGGCTCGCGGCCGAGCGCGAGGCGGCGGCGGCTACCGCGGACGCCGGCGCGGTCGTCGTGCACGACATCCCGCTGCTCGTCGAGACGGGCCGGGGGGACGAGTTCCACGTCCTGGTCGTCGTGCACGCGCCCGTGGGGCAGCGCCTCGAGCGGCTGGTCGAGGGCCGTGGGCTCGCGCGCGACGAGGCCGAGCGCCGCATCGCCGCGCAGACGAGCGACGAGACGCGCTCCGCGGCAGCCGACGTCGTCCTCGACGGCACGGGCACCGACGCGGACCTGCGTGCGCAGGTCGACGCGCTGTGGGCGCGGCTCGCCGCCGAGCGGGCCGAGGAGCTGGCCGCGGAGGTGCGGTGAGCACGGTCCTGCTGACGGCGTTCGAGCCGTTCGACGGGCAGTCGGTCAACGCGTCGCTCGAGGCGGTACGGCGGGTCGAGGCCGCGTGGGACGGCCCGGCGACGCTCGCGGTGCGGGTGCTGCCGGTGTCGTTCCGCCGGGCGCGGCAGGAGCTCCGCGCGGCGGTCGCGGAGCTCGCGCCCGTGGTCGTGGTGTGCGCCGGTGAGGCCGGCGGGCGGGCCGCCGTCGGGGTCGAGCGCGTGGCGGTCAACGTGATCGACGCCCGCATCCCGGACGCCGACGGGTCCGCACCCGTCGACGTGCCCGTGATCGCCGGGGCGCCGGCCGCGTTCTTCTCGACGCTCCCCGTCAAGGCGTGCTGGACCGCTGCGCGCGAGGCCGGTGCGCCGGCCGAGGTGTCGGGCACGGCCGGGACCTACGTCTGCAACGCGACGTTCTACGCGCTGCAGCACCTGCTGCACGGTCGGGCGGGCGTGCGCAGCGGGTTCGTGCACGTGCCGCGGCTGCCGGAGCAGGTCGGGGTGGGGGAGCCGGCGCTCGAGGTCGACGTGGCCGCGCGGGGGCTGCTCGCGGTGCTGCGGGCCGCGCTCGCGACGACGACCGACGTGCGGGTCGCGGCGGGGTCGCTCGGCTGACGGGTGCGGCGCCCGGCACCGCCGGGCCGGGGGTCTCGACGGGGCCCGCGCGGCGGTGCCGGCCGGCGCGTCGCGCCCTCGGCGAACGGGGCCGTCCGGCGGGGGTGCGTGTGGGTGGCGGCACGTAGCGTAGAGACATGCGCCCCGTGACCGATCTGCAGCGGACCGTCGCCCCGTTCCAGGTGGTGTCGGAGTACACGCCGTCGGGCGACCAGCCCACCGCCATCGCCGACCTCGCCAAGCGGGTCCGCGCGGGGGAGAAGGACGTGACGCTGCTCGGCGCCACCGGGACCGGCAAGTCCGCGACGACCGCGTGGCTCATCGAGGAGCTCCAGCGACCCACGCTGGTCATGGCGCCCAACAAGACGCTGGCGGCGCAGCTCGCGACCGAGTTCCGCGAGCTGCTGCCCAACAACGCGGTCGAGTACTTCGTGTCGTACTACGACTACTACCAGCCCGAGGCGTACATCGCGCAGACGGACACGTACATCGAGAAGGACTCGTCGATCAACGACGAGGTCGAGCGGCTGCGGCACTCGGCGACGAGCTCGCTGCTCACCCGGCGCGACGTCGTCGTGGTCGCGTCCGTGTCGTGCATCTACGGTCTCGGCACGCCGCAGGAGTACGTGGACCGGATGGTCCAGATCTCGGTGGGGGACCAGGTCGACCGCGACCAGATGCTGCGCCGGTTCGTCGCGATGCAGTACACGCGCAACGACATGGCCTTCACGCGTGGGACGTTCCGCGTGCGGGGGGACACCGTCGAGATCATCCCGGTCTACGAGGAGCACGCGATCCGGATCGAGTTCTTCGGCGACGAGATCGAGGCCATCCAGACGCTCCACCCGCTCACCGGCGACGTGCTGCGCGAGGAGCAGCAGGTGCACCTGTTCCCGGCGACGCACTACGTCGCCGGCCCCGAGCGCATGGAGCGGGCGATCGGCGGCATCGAGGCCGAGCTCGAGTGGCGGCTCGCGGACCTCGAGCGGCAGAACAAGCTGCTCGAGGCGCAGCGGCTGCGCATGCGGACGACCTACGACATCGAGATGATGCGGCAGATCGGCTCGTGCTCGGGGATCGAGAACTACTCGCGGCACATCGACGGTCGTGAGGCCGGGACCGCGCCGCACACGCTGATCGACTACTTCCCCGAGGACTTCCTGCTGGTCATCGACGAGTCCCACGTGACCGTCCCGCAGATCGGTGCGATGTACGAGGGTGACATGTCGCGCAAGCGGAACCTCGTGGACCACGGCTTCCGGCTGCCGTCGGCGATGGACAACCGCCCGCTGCGCTGGGAGGAGTTCGTCGACCGCATCGGGCAGACGGTGTACCTGTCGGCCACCCCGGGGAACTACGAGCTGTCGATGTCCGACGGCGTCGTCGAGCAGATCATCCGCCCGACGGGTCTCGTCGACCCGGAGATCGTCGTCAAGCCGACCCAGGGTCAGATCGACGACCTGCTGCACGAGATCCGCGAGCGCGCCGACCGCAACGAGCGCGTGCTCGTCACCACCCTGACCAAGAAGATGTCGGAGGACCTGACCGACTATCTCCTGGAGAAGGGCGTCCGCGTGCGCTACCTGCACTCGGAGGTGGACACGCTGCGCCGCGTCGAGCTGCTCCGCGAGCTGCGCATGGGGGAGTTCGACGTGCTCGTCGGCATCAACCTGCTGCGTGAGGGCCTCGACCTGCCCGAGGTGTCGCTCGTCGCGATCCTCGACGCCGACAAGGAGGGCTTCCTGCGGTCCGGGACGTCGCTCATCCAGACGATCGGCCGTGCGGCCCGTAACGTCTCCGGCCAGGTGCACATGTACGCCGACCGGATCACCGACGGCATGGCCCTCGCGATCGACGAGACGACGCGGCGCCGGGCCAAGCAGGTCGCCTACAACCTCGAGCACGGCATCGACCCGACCCCGCTGCGGAAGAAGATCGGCGACATCACCGACCTGCTCGCCCGCGAGGACGCGGACACCGCCGAGCTGCTCGGTGGCGCAGGGCGGCAGTCCAGCCGCGGCAAGGCACCCGTCCCCGGGCTGGGCTCGAAGGCCGGCACCCGGACGGAGCGCACGAAGCTCACGGGGGCCGCGGCGAGCGAGCTCGCGGACCTCATCCAGGAGCTCACGGACCAGATGCACGCCGCTGCCGGGAAGCTCCAGTTCGAGCTCGCCGGGCGGCTGCGTGACGAGATCTCGGGGCTGAAGCGCGAGCTCCGGCAGATGCAGGCGGCCACCGCCTGACCTCGGCGATGCACCCCGCCCGGCGTCCTGGGCGGGCCGTCCGCGCCTGCGCGCGCCGTCGTCGTCGCGCACCACTGGCCCTGTCGCGTGCGCGGTGGTCGGAGCGGAGCCATTCCCGCGTGTGACGTAGGTCCCTTGCGTCGGGCGCGCGACGACGGTGGTGGATGACCTATGCTCGACCACGTTGGAGGGGAGTATCCCGCCACGACGCGCTCGTCATCACGGTCGACTCCGTAGTCGGCCCGGTCGCGTCGGTCCGGACGCCGAGCGTCAGGACAGGGAGAGACCTCCGGTACCCGTTGTGTACCGGAGGTGTACCTGTGTCTGTTCCCCTGTGGGTGTGGGGCGCGACGACCGCGCTCGTCGTCGGCATGATCCTGTTCGACTTCTTCGCCCACGTGCGCAAGCCGCACGAGCCGACCTTCCGCGAGTCCGCGACGTGGTCGGTGTTCTACGTCGCGATCGCCATCCTGTTCGGGGTCGGCGTCGGCGTCGTCTCCGGATGGACGTTCGGCGGCGAGTACTTCGCCGGGTACGTCACCGAGAAGAGCCTGTCGGTCGACAACCTGTTCGTCTTCCTCATCATCATGACGAAGTTCGCGGTGCCGCGGGCGTACCAGCAGAAGGTCCTGCTCGTCGGCGTCGTGATCGCGCTGGTGCTCCGGACCGTGTTCATCCTGCTCGGCGCCGCGGCGATCGAGGAGTGGTCGTGGGTCTTCTACGTCTTCGGCGGCTTCCTCATCTACACGGCGATCAAGCTCGCCCGCGAGAAGCACGACGGTGACGTCGAGCACGAGGCCGTCGAGGAGAAGGACAGCCTGGCGGTCCGCATGCTCAAGCGCGTCCTGCCGACGACGGAGAAGTACCACGGCGACCGCCTGACGGTCGTGATCGACGGCAAGCGGCTCGTCACGCCGATGCTCCTCGTGATGGCCGCGATCGGCAGCACCGACATCCTCTTCGCGCTCGACTCCATCCCGGCGATCTACGGCCTCACGCAGGAGCCGTACCTCGTCTTCACGACCAACGCGTTCGCGCTCCTCGGCCTGCGCCAGCTCTACTTCCTGCTCGGCGGACTGCTCGAGCGCCTCGTGTACCTGTCGCAGGGGCTCTCGGTCATCCTCGGCTTCATCGGCGTGAAGCTCGTGCTCCACGCGATGCACACGAACGAGCTCGGCTTCATCAACGGGGGCGAGCCGTTCCACTGGGCGCCGGAGATCCCGACGTGGCTCTCGCTGTCGGTCATCCTCGCGACGCTCACGGTCGCGACGGTCGCGAGCCTGCTCAAGACCCGGAACGACGCGCGCCCCGAGGCGGGCCGTGTCGGTGCCGACCGCGGCGACGACGACCCGGTCGAGGTCACCAGCTCCGCGAGCTGAGCCGTCGCCCGCACGCGGCGGGCACCACGCAGCGCCCGGTCCGGCCCGCACCCGCGGGTGGGCCGGGCGTCGCGTCGTCCGGGGCGGCCGGTGCTCGCTTCGGTAGCGTGCCGCCATGACTGCCGACACCCCCACCATCGTCGCGACCTCGGGCGGCTACGTCGCCGGCCGGCGGACCCGGCTCGAGCTCGGACCGCTCGTCCACCACGCGATCGACCTCGCGGGCCGGGCGGGACGGCCGCGGGTGTGCCACCTCGGCACCGCGGGCGGGGACCAGGCGTGGGGGCGGGCGGACCTGCAGGACGCCGCGCAGGTCGCCGGCGTCGACCTCACGCACCTGACGCTGTTCTCGATGCCGAACATCGAGGACGTCGAAGGACACCTCCTCGGTCAGGACGTCGTCTGGGTGGGTGGCGGCTCGGTCGCGAACCTGCTCGCCGTCTGGCGCGTGCACGGGCTCGACGAGATTCTGCGCCGCGTCTGGGAGGCCGGCGTGGTCCTGGCCGGCGTGAGCGCCGGGTCCATCTGCTGGTACGTCGGCGGCACGACCGACTCGTTCGGTCCGGAGCTGCGCCCCGTGACGAACGGCCTGGCCCTGCTGCCGTACGGCAACGGCGTGCACTACGACTCCGAGGCGCGCCGCCGTCCGCTCGTGCACGCGCTCGTCGCGGACGGGACGCTGCCGACGACGCACTGCACGGACGACGGGGTCGGGCTCGTGTACCGCGGCACGGAGCTCGTCGAGGCGGTTTCCGAGCGGCCGGGGCAGGGCGCGTACGTCGTGCGGCGGGACGGCGCACGGGCCGTCGAGGAGCGGCTCGAGCCGCGGCGCCTGCCCGCGACCCGCTGAGCCGCTCCGGTACGCGCGTCGGGCCGCACCGGGACGCCGTCGCACGCCGCGGCGGTGACGTCCCGACAGTGCGACGCCCGTCCCGGCGGGTCAGCCCGCCGCGGTGCCGTCGAGCCAGGCCAGGGCCCCGTGCGCGGCGGCGACCCCGGTGCTGAACGACGCCTGCAGCAGGTAGCCGCCGGTGGGTGCCTCCCAGTCGAGCATCTCGCCCGCGACGAACGTGCCCGGCAGCCGGCGCAGCATGAGCGCCCGGTCGACCTCGGCCCACGCGATGCCGCCGGCGGTCGAGATCGCGCGGTCGATCGGCATCGTCCCGGTCACCTCGACCGGCACGGCCTTGACCAGCGTGGCGGCCGTGTCCGCGTCGCTCGGGAGGGGACCGCCGCCCGCCTCGCGGACGAGCGAGATGCCGGCGGGGTCGAGGCCGACCGCGCGGCGGAGCCAGGTCGCGCCGGAGTCCTTGGGGCGCCGCCGCTCGCGCAGCCGGTCGGCGAGCTGCCGGGCCGTGTGGTCGGGGCGCAGGTCGACCTCGAGCGTGGCTCGCCCGTCGGCGTCGAGCGCCTCCCGGATTGCGGCGCCGAGCGCGTACACGGGTCCGCCCTCGAGACCGCTGCGGGTGACCATCGCGTCGCCGCGCACGGTCCGTGACGTGCCGGCGCCGGGTGACCCCCCGCGCACGGACAGCGCCACGTGCTTGAGGGGGGACCCAGCGAACCGGTCCGCGAACGTGGCGGTCCAGCCGACCTGCACCCCGACGTTCGCGGGCCGCAGCGGCGCGACCACGACGCCCCGCTCGACGAACGGGTCGATCCACCCGCCGTCCGATCCGAGCCGCGGCCACGACGCCCCGCCCAGCGCGAAGACGGTCACGTCGCTCGTGACCTCGGTCTCCGACCCGTCCGCCCGCGTGAGGCGCAGGGTTCCGGGCTGCTCCCCCCAACCGGTCCACCGGTGCCGCCGCTCGATCCGGACCCCCAGGTCGGCGAGGCGTGCGAGCCAGGCGCGGACGAGCGGCGTGGCACGGAACGACCGCGGGAACACGCGCCCGCTCGACCCGACGAACGTCGGCTCACCCAGCCCCGCGCACCAGTCGCGCAGGTCCTGCGGGCCGAACGTCGCGAGCGCCGGTGCGAGGCGCTCGGACGCGCTGCCGTACCGGGCGAGGAACGGCCCGGGGTCCTCGGAGTGCGTGATGTTGAGCCCGCCGTGCCCCGCCAGCAGGAGCTTGCGGGCCGGCGAGGGCATGCGGTCGTAGACGGTGACCGTCACTCCCGCCCGGCCCAGCACCTCGGCGGCGACGAGCCCGGCCGGCCCACCGCCGACCACCGCTGCGGTGCTCACGAGCAGGGCCGGGCGGGCAGGCGGAGGGGACGCACCCGCTGACGCTAGCCCAGTGCCCGCCGGTCCGGGGCGAGCGCCGGGTGCGTGCGGACGTGCCGGGCCCGTCCGGCGGGCGGTGGACGGTCGGCGCGGCGCGGGCGTGAGGCGGGTCGACCGACCGTCGACCCGGTGCCGCGCGTCAGGAGGGGCCGAGGACCGTCAGCGCGGCGCCGGCTCCGGCCAGCCGCCGATCACGACGTTCCACCCCCGCACGGTCGTCGACGCGACGAGGCCCTCGCGCGCGAAGGGGTCGGCGGCGAGCAGTGCGTCGAGCGTCGCCTCGTCGTCGGTCCGGAACACGAGGAGGGCGCCCGGGTCGCCGTCGGCCCACGGCCCCGACGCGAGCAGCGTGCCCTGCGCGGCGAGCCCCCGCAGGTACGTGCGGTGCTCGGGGCGCACGGCGTCCTGCTCGGCGCGGCGCTCGTCATAGGTGTACTGCACGGCGAAGATCGACATGCCGACATCCTGCCGCACCGCCCGGCCCGGCTTCGCGGGCCGCCGGGGCCGGTGAGAGAGTGCGGGTGTGACCACGACCGCTCCCACGCAACCCCCGGTCCCCGACGTCGCGCTGCTCGACGGGACCGCAGTCCCGCAGCTCGGGCTCGGGGTGTACAAGGTCGACGACGACGGTGCGCGCGACGCCGTCGCGACCGCGCTCGCCGCCGGGTACCGGCTCGTGGGCACGGCGAGGCTCTACGGCAACGAGGCCGGCGTGGGTCGCGCGCTGCGGGAGTCGGGCATCCCGCGCGACGAGCTCCACGTCACCACCAAGCTGTGGAACGACGACCAGGGACGCGAGCGCACGCTGCGCGCGTTCGACGCCTCCGTCGCGCGGCTCGACGTCGGCGCGCCGGACCTCTACCTGATCCACTGGCCGTGCGCGGGCCAGGACCTCTACGTCGAGACGTGGCAGACGCTCGTCGGGCTCCGCGAGGACGGTCGCGTCCGCTCGATCGGGGTCTCGAACTTCCAGCCCGCGCACCTCGCGCGCATCGTCGAGGACTCGGGCGTCGTGCCCGTGCTCAACCAGGTCGAGCTGCACCCGTACCTCCAGCAGCGTGCGCTGCGGGAGCACCACGCGCGCCTCGGCGTCGCGACGCAGGCGTGGGCGCCGCTCGGGGCCGGGAACGGCGTGCTCGCGGACCCGGTGATCGTGTCCGTCGCCCGGCGCCACCGGGTGACGCCCGCGCAGGTGGTGCTCCGCTGGCACCTCGACCTGGGCACGCTCGTGATCCCGAAGTCGGTGACGCCCGGGCGGATCCGGGAGAACGTCGACGTCTTCGGCTTCGAGCTCACCGACGAGGACCACCGGCTCGTCGCCGGGCTCGACCGCGGTGAGCGGGTCGGTCCCGACCCCGACGTCCTCGGCGCCTGAGCGCGGCACCCGCCCGGCACGTCCGGCGCAGCACGTCGCACCGCTGCCCGGCCGACGCCCGACGACCGCCCGTCGCCCGGCGCCGGTGCCGGGCGGACGCCCGTCCCGGTCACCAGCCGCGGGCGCGCCACTCGTCGAGGTGCGGTCGCTCGGTGCCGAGCGTCGTGTCGGCGCCGTGCCCCGGGTAGACCCACGTGTCGTCGCCGAACCGGTCGAGCACGCGGTCGACGACGTCGCGCAGCAGCGCCGCGAACCGGGCGGCGTCCCCACCGGTCGCGCCCAGGCCACCGGGGAAGAGCGAGTCCCCGGTGAACAGGTGCACCCGCCCGGCGACGGCCTCCTCGGCCTGCACGTGCTCGGGCTCGCGGTAGGCGAGCGCGACCGAGCCGGGGGTGTGCCCGCGCAGCGCGACGACCTCGAGGACCAGGTGCCCCACCGTGAGCGTGTCGCCGTGCCGGAGCCGGCGCTGGACGGGGACCCCGGTCGCGGCGGTGATCGCGTCGGCGTCGTCCGCCCCGGCGGCCACCGGCGCGCCGGTGAGCGCGACGACCGACGCGAGCGCACGGTGGTGGTCCGCGTGCTGGTGCGTGGTCACGACTGCGTCGAGCCGGGAGGCCGCGGAGACGTCGTGCAGCAGCCCGGCGAGCCGGGCGGGCTCGTCGGCGGCGTCGACCAGGAGCTGCGCGCCGCTGCGGCGGCACGTCAGCAGGTAGGCGTTGTTCGCCATCGGCCCGACGGCGAGCTTGCGGACCACGACCTCGTCGAGCTCGCGCACGTCCGCCGGGCCGCCGGGGCGCACGTCCCCGGTGTACGTCACGACGCGCCGTCGGGGGTCGTGCCGACCGGCAGCAGCTCCGCGCCGGAGAGCGCCCGGTCGTGGCTGCGGACGGCGCGCACGAGGGCGAGGTGCGAGAGCGCCTGGGGGTAGTTGCCGGCCATGCGCCCCTCGACCGGGTCGTACTCCTCCGCGAGCAGGCCGAGCTCGCCGCCGAGCGCCGTCAGGGTGTCGAGCACCTCGCTCGCCCCGGCGAGGTCGCCCTGGCGAGCGAGCGCGTCCGCCAGCCAGAACGAGCACGCCAGGAACGGGTGCTCGCTGCCGCCCAGCCCGTCGTCGGTGCGCTCGGCACGGTAGCGGAGCACGAAGCCCGGCGCGACCTCGAGCTCGCGCCGGATCGCGGCCACCGTCGAGACCATGCGCGGGTCGTCCGGGGGCAGGAAGCCGACCTGGAGCATCTGGAGCAGCGCCGCGTCGGTGTGGGTCGCGCCGTAGTGCTGCACGAACGTCCCGAGCCCCTCGTCCCAGCCGTGCTCGAGGACGTCCGCGTGCACGGCGTCGCGCTCGCGGCGCCACTCGTCGACCGGTCCGGGCAGGCCGTGGTCCTCGACGGCCCGCACGGCGCGATCGAGCGCGGCCCAGGACATGACCTTCGAGTGCGTGAAGTGGCGGGGCTCGCCGCGGACCTCCCAGATCCCGCGGTCCGGCTCGCGCCAGCTCGTCATGAGGTCCCGGACGAGGTGCCGCTGCATCGCCCACGAGTCGTCCGACTCGGCGAGCCCGCCCGCGCGCGCCTCGTGCAGCGCGCACATCACCTCGCCCAGGACGTCGTTCTGGGTCTGCCCGACGGCCGCGTTGCCGATCCGGACCGGGCGCGAGCCCGCGTAGCCGGGCAGGTGGTCGAGCGTGCGCTCCGGCAGGTCGCGCCCGCCGTCGACGCCGTACATGATCTGCAGGTCCGCCGGGTCGCCGGCCACGGCCCGCAGGAGCCAGCCCCGCCACGCGGTCGCCTCGTCGCGGTAGCCGTGCTCGAGCAGCGCCTCGAGCGTCATCGCGGCGTCCCGCAGCCAGCAGAACCGGTAGTCCCAGTTCCGCTCGCCGCCGAAGTCCTCGGGCAGCGACGTGGTCGGCGCCGCGACGATGCCTCCGGTCTCCGCGTGCGTGAGCAGGCGGAGCACGAGCAGCGAGCGGACCACCTGCGGGCGGTAGGAGCCGGTGTAGTCGCAGCGCCGGGCCCACTCGCCCCATGCCCCGAGGGTCGCGTCGACGCGGTCGGGGATCGTCAGCCGCCGCGGCACCTCGTCCCACGAGCGCGTCCAGGTGACGGCGAGCTCGACGCTCTCACCGGCGGCCAGCTCGAACTCGTCGCGGTGCACCCGCCCGTGCGGCACGGGCAGGCGGTCCCCGCGCAGCAGCAGCGAGTCGGGTCCGGCGACGGCCTGGATGCCCTCGACGCCGTTGACGTCGTGGACGTGATGCACCCACGGCACGATCGCGCCGTAGCCGAAGCGCACGACCCACTCGTGCTCGACGGCCACCGTGCCCGCGGTGCACTCGACGCGCCGGACGAGGTCGGCCCGACCGTCGCCGACGGGCATCGCGTCCGTGACGACCGCGGTGCCCGTGGGGGAGGTGTAGGTCGTCCGCAGGACGAAGGAGTCCCCGGCGTAGGTGCGCGTGACGTCGGTCGCGTCGGGGACGGTGAGCAGCCACCGCCCGTGCTCGCGCGTGCCGAGCAGCGCGGCGAACGACGCGGGGGAGTCGAACCGGGGCAGGCAGAGCCAGTCGACCGAGCCGCGGCGGGAGACGAGCGCGGCGGTGTGCCCGTCGCCGAGGACCGCGTAGTCACCGATCGGCGGGGGAGTGTGGGGGCGCATCGGTCCATCATCGGCGACGTGCCCGCCGCCCACCCGGCGGGGGCCCGGCGGCGTGGCGCCCGTCACGTTCCGTTCGAACACCTGTGCGGCATGTCGGAGGGTCGACGTAGCATGTCGGGGTGAATGATCGTCTGGTGGTCCAGGGGGCCCGCGAGCACAACCTCCGCAACGTCGACCTCGACCTCCCGCGGGACAGCCTCATCGTCTTCACCGGGCTCTCCGGCTCGGGCAAGTCGTCGCTCGCCTTCGACACGATCTTCGCCGAGGGCCAGCGCCGCTACGTCGAGTCGCTCTCGGCGTACGCCCGGCAGTTCCTCGGGCAGATGGACAAGCCCGACGTCGACTTCATCGAGGGCCTGTCGCCCGCGGTCTCGATCGACCAGAAGTCGACCAACCGCAACCCGCGGTCGACCGTCGGCACGATCACCGAGGTCTACGACTACCTGCGCCTGCTCTTCGCCCGCGCCGGGACCCAGCACTGCCCGGTGTGCGGCGAGCGGGTCACCGCGCAGACGCCGCAGCAGATCGTCGACCGCCTGCTCGAGCTGCCCGAGGGGACGCGCTACCAGGTGCTCGCGCCCGTCGTGCGCGGGCGCAAGGGCGAGTACGCGGACCTGTTCAAGGAGCTGCAGGCCAAGGGCTTCGCGCGGGCGCGCGTCGACGGCGAGGTCGTCCAGCTCACGAGCCCCCCGACGCTCGAGAAGAAGCTCAAGCACGACATCGAGGTGGTCGTCGACCGTCTCGTCGCACGCGAGGGCGTGCAGCGCCGGCTCACCGACTCGGTCGAGACCGCGCTCGGCCTCGCGGGCGGCCTGCTCGTCGCCGAGATGGTCGACGCCGACGCGGACGACCCGGAACGCGAGCGCCGGTTCTCCGAGCACCGGGCGTGCCCGAACGACCACCAGCTCACGCTCGAGGAGATCGAGCCGCGCACGTTCTCGTTCAACGCGCCCTACGGTGCGTGCCCCGAGTGCACGGGCATCGGCTCGCGGCTCGAGGTCGACCCCGACCTCGTCATCCCGGACGAGGACCTCTCGCTCGCCGACGGCGCGGTCGCGCCCTGGTCCCAGGTCTCGAGCGAGTACTTCACGCGCGTCCTGACGGCGCTCGCGAGCGATCTCGGCTTCTCGATGGACGCCCCGTGGCGTGCGCTCCCCGAGCGCGCGAAGAAGGCGGTGCTCTACGGCGAGAACCACGAGGTGCACGTCAAGTACCGCAACCGCTGGGGTCGTGAGCGCCAGTACTCGACCGGGTTCGAGGGCGTCGTGACGTTCCTCGAGCGGCGCTACTCCGAGACCGAGTCGGAGTGGAGCAAGGAGAAGTACGAGGCCTACATGCGCGAGGTGCCGTGCCCCGTGTGCGACGGTGCGCGCCTCAAGCCGGAGGTGCTGGCGGTGCGGGTCGGCGGGCACTCGATCGCCGAGGTCTGCGCGCTGCCGATCCGCGAGGCGCGCGACTTCCTCGACGCGCTCCAGCTCAGCGAGCGCGAGGCGGCGATCGCGACGCAGGTGCTCAAGGAGATCCAGGCCCGGCTCGGCTTCCTGCTCGACGTCGGCCTCGACTACCTCTCGCTCATGCGGCCCGCGGCGACGCTCTCGGGCGGCGAGGCGCAGCGCATCCGCCTCGCGACCCAGATCGGCTCGGGTCTCGTGGGTGTGCTGTACGTCCTCGACGAGCCGAGCATCGGGCTGCACCAGCGCGACAACCGCCGGCTCATCGACACGCTCACGCGCCTGCGCGACCTCGGGAACACGCTGATCGTCGTCGAGCACGACGAGGACACCATCCGCACGGCCGACTGGATCGTCGACATCGGCCCCGGCGCGGGCGAGCACGGTGGCCGCGTCGTGCACTCGGGCGACCTCGAGGGTCTCCTGGCGTCGCCCGAGTCGGTCACGGGCGCCTACCTGTCCGGTCGGCGCTCGATCCCGATGCCGGCCAAGCGCCGCAAGGTCGACCCCAAGCGCAAGGTCACCGTCGTGGGCGCGCGCGAGCACAACCTGACCGGCATCGACGTGTCGTTCCCGCTCGGGACCCTCACGGCGGTCACCGGCGTCTCGGGCTCGGGCAAGTCGACGCTGGTCAACTCGATCCTCTACACCGTCATGGCGAACGAGCTCAACGGCGCACGCCAGGTCGCCGGCCGGCACAAGCGGGTGACCGGCCTCGAGCACCTCGACAAGGTCGTGCACGTCGACCAGGGGCCCATCGGGCGCACGCCGCGGTCCAACCCGGCGACGTACACCGGCGTCTGGGACCACGTCCGCAAGCTGTTCGCCGAGACGACCGAGGCCAAGGTCCGCGGGTACACCCCGGGGCGGTTCTCGTTCAACGTCAAGGGCGGGCGCTGCGAGGCGTGCTCCGGCGACGGCACGCTGAAGATCGAGATGAACTTCCTGCCCGACGTCTACGTGCCGTGCGAGGTCTGCCACGGCGCGCGGTACAACCGCGAGACGCTCGAGGTGCACTTCAAGGGCAAGACCGTCGCCGACGTCCTGGCCATGCCCATCGAGGAGGCCGCGGAGTTCTTCGCGGCCGTCCCCTCGATCTCCCGGCACCTGCGCACGCTCGTCGACGTGGGCCTCGGGTACGTGCGCCTCGGCCAGCCGGCCCCGACGCTCTCGGGCGGGGAGGCGCAGCGCGTCAAGCTCGCGACCGAGCTGCAGCGGCGCTCGACGGGCCGCACGGTCTACGTGCTCGACGAGCCGACGACCGGCCTGCACTTCGAGGACATCCGCAAGCTGCTCGCGATGCTGCAGTCCCTCGTGGACAAGGGCAACAGCGTCATCGTGATCGAGCACAACCTCGACGTCATCAAGAACGCCGACTGGGTCATCGACATGGGACCCGAGGGCGGCAGCGGCGGCGGCAAGGTCGTCGCCGAGGGGACGCCCGAGCGCGTCGCGCAGGTCGCGGCGAGCCACACGGGGCGCTTCCTCGCCGAGGTGCTCGAGCCGGAGGCGCGGCTCGCGTCGGCCTGACGCACGCTCGCCGGGCGGCTCAGACCCGTCCGTCCGGCGGTGCCCCGACCGATCCGCTCGGTGTGGTCGGGCTGGGCCGCCGCGCGCCGGCTGATCCGCTCGGTCCGGTCGGACTGGGCCGCCGCGCGCCGGTCGATCCGCTCGGTCCGGTCGGGCTGGGCCGCCGCGCGCCGGCTGATCCGCTCCGTCTGGTCGGGCTGGGCCGCCGCGCGCCGGTCGCGCCGCGTGAGGGTGCTCGCCCTCAGCCGGCGACCCCGCGCGGCACGGGCCCAGCGCCCGCATCGACCGCCGAGCCGGGCGCACCGACGTGCACCGGCGACGGCGCGAGGCGCACCGGGAAGTTGACGGAGCGCGCGATGAAGCAGTGCTCGTGCGCACGGGCGTGCAGGTCGGCGAGGTCGGTCCCGGGCTCTGCGGTCCCCGCCGAGACGGTCACGCGGGGACGCAGGACGACCTCCGTGAACTGCCCGTGCCCGGCCGCCTCGACGCGCATCGTCCCGCTCGCGCGGTCCCGGTACCCGGTGACGACGACGCCGGCCGTCGCGGCGAGGTGCAGGAACCACAGCATGTGGCACTGCGCGACCGCCGCCACGAGCAGCTCCTCGGGGCTGTAGCGGTCGGGGTCGCCGCGGAACGCCGGGTCGGAGGACCCGGGGAGCGGCGGCTTGTCGCCGATCAGCACCTCGTGCTCGCGGCTGTACGCGGTGTAGCTCGTCGTGCCGCTCGTGCCGGCGCCCGTCCAGACGACCTCGGCGGCGAACGTGTGCAGGGGGCCCATCGGCCCACGCTAGCGCGACGGCGGTCCGGCCCGGGAAGGGTTTGCGTGCGCCGCGCGGCGTCCGCCGCCCGCGAACGCGTGACGTCCGCTGTGGGCGCCCCGACTTAGGCTCGTGGCATGGCCGATCCCGCGACCTACCGTCCTGCCCCGGGCGAGATCCCCGACTCCCCGGGCGTGTACCGCTTCCGTGACGAGCACGGCCGGGTCATCTACGTCGGCAAGGCGAAGAGCCTGCGCTCCCGCCTCAACAGCTACTTCCAGGACGTCGCGGGCCTGCACCAGCGCACCCAGCAGATGGTCACCACGGCGGCGTCGGTCCAGTGGACGGTCGTGGGCACGGAGGTCGAGGCGCTCGCGCTCGAGTACTCGTGGATCAAGGAGTTCGACCCGCGGTTCAACGTCAAGTACCGCGACGACAAGAGCTACCCGTACCTGGCGGTGACGCTCGCCGACACGTTCCCGCGCGTGCAGGTCATGCGCGGTGCCAAGCGCGCGGGGACCCGCTACTTCGGCCCGTACGCGCACGCGTGGGCGATCCGCGAGACGGTCGACCTCCTGCTGCGCGTGTTCCCGGTGCGGACGTGCTCGGCGGGGGTCTTCAAGCGCGCGAACCAGCAGGGTCGCCCGTGCCTGCTCGGCTACATCGACAAGTGCTCGGCGCCGTGCGTCGGGCGGATCTCGCCCGAGGACCACGCGGACCTCGCGCGCGACTTCTGCGACTTCATGGCGGGCGACACCGCGAAGTTCACGCGCCGGCTGACCACGCGGATGCGCGAGGCCGCCGCGGAGCTCGACTACGAGCAGGCCGCCCGGCTGCGCGACGACATCGCGGCGCTCGAGCGCGCGACCGAGCGCAACGCGGTGGTGCTCGCCGACGGCACGGACGCGGACATCTTCGCGCTCGTCGGCGACGAGCTCGAGGCCGCGGTGCAGGTGTTCCACGTGCGCGACGGGCGGATCCGCGGCCAGCGCGGCTGGGTCGTGGAGAAGGTCGAGGACGTGACCGACGCCGAGCTGGTCGAGCACCTGCTCCAGCAGGTCTACGGCGACGAGGTGCTCGCGGGCCCCGGACCGGGCGCGGCTGAGGTGCGCGAGTCGCGCGCGGTCCCCCGGGAGGTGCTCGTCCCCGTGCTGCCCCCCGACGTCCCGGGCGTGCAGGCGTGGCTCACGGGGTTGCGGGGGAGCCGCGTCGAGGTCCGCGTCCCCCAGCGCGGCGACAAGCGCGAGCTCGCGGAGACCGTGCGCCGCAACGCCGAGCACGCGCTCGCCCTGCACCGCACGCGCCGCGCGGGCGACCTCACGACCCGCAGCCAGGCCCTGCGCGAGATCCAGGAGGCGCTCGACCTGCCGACGGCGCCGCTGCGCATCGAGTGCTACGACGTCTCGCACAACCAGGGGACGTACCAGGTCGCGTCGATGGTGGTCTTCGAGGACGGCATGGCGCGCAAGAGCGAGTACCGCCAGTTCTCGATCCGCGGCCCCGAGGGTGAGGGTGCGCGCGACGACACCGCGGCGATGCACGAGGTCATCACGCGCCGGTTCCGGCGCTACCTCGCGGAGCGTGCCGAGTCGGGTGACATGGACCTGGGCCAGGGGATGCCCGACGAGGACGACGACGAGGCGCTGCGCCGCTCCGGGCCGGTCGACGCCACGACGGGCCGTCCGCAGAGGTTCGCGTACCCCCCGAACCTCGTGGTCGTCGACGGCGGCCCCCCGCAGGTCGCCGCTGCCGCGGCCGCGCTCGCGGAGCTCGGCATCGACGACGTCGCGCTGTGCGGGCTCGCGAAGCGGCTCGAGGAGGTCTGGGTGCCCGGCGACGACTACCCCGTGATCCTGCAGCGCAGCTCGGAGGGCCTGTACCTGCTGCAGCGCCTGCGCGACGAGGCGCACCGCTTCGCGATCACCGCCCACCGCAAGCGGCGCAGCAAGGGCATGACCGTCTCGGCGCTCGACTCGGTGCCCGGTCTGGGGCCCGCGCGCTCGGCGGCGCTGCTCAAGCAGTTCGGGTCGCTCAAGCGGCTCAAGGCGGCCTCGGTCGAGGAGATCATGTCGGTGCCCGGGATGGGCGAGCGGACCGCCGCGGCGGTCGTCGCGGCGCTCGGTGGCGACGGCGGGGCGGGCGACGCCGTGGCCCCCGCGGACGACGGGGGTGCGTCGTCGTCCGCCGCCGCCCCGGCCGACGCGCCGGGGGTGGTCGCCTCCGCGTCCCCGACGGGCGGCGCGTGAGGCATGCTGAGCCCATGAGCGACGAGCCCTCGCCGATCACCGTCCCCTCCGGGATCCCCGCCCTCGAGGCGGCCGCGGAGGCGCCGCGCCTGATCGCTCCCCAGGTCCTGATCATCACCGGCATGTCCGGCGCCGGGCGCACGCGCGCCGCTGCGGTGCTCGAGGACCTCGACTGGTACGTCGTGGACAACCTGCCGGCGCAGATGCTCGTGCACCTCGTCGGCCTGGTCGCCAAGGGCGGCCCGGGCGGCGGGCAGCAGCGGATCGCGGCGGTCGTCGACGTGCGGACGCGCGAGTTCTTCGCGGACCTCGCCGAGGTGCTCGCCGGTCTGCGCGCGACCGGGACCGACTACCGGATCCTCTTCCTCGACTCGTCCGACGAGGTCCTCGTGCGGCGCTTCGAGCAGGTGCGCCGCCCGCACCCGCTGCAGGGCGACGGGCGCATCCTCGACGGGATCGACGCCGAGCGCGCGCTCCTCGCGGACATCCGGGAGCGCGCGGACGTGCTGATCGACACCTCCGAGCTGAGCGTGCACGACCTCGCCCGCGAGGTGCGCGCGGCGGTCACGGGCAACAGCGAGGACGCGCTGCGCGTCAACATCGTCTCGTTCGGCTTCAAGTACGGGCTGCCGCTCGACGCCGACCACGTCGTCGACGTCCGCTTCCTGTCGAACCCGTACTGGATCACCGAGCTGCGCCACCTCACCGGCCGCGACGAGCCCGTGCGCGACTACGTGCTGGGGCTGCCGGGCGCGACCGACTTCGTCGACCGCTACGCCTCCGCGCTCGAGCCGGTGCTCGCCGGGTACCTGCACGAGGAGAAGCGCTACGTGACGATCGCCGTCGGCTGCACGGGCGGCAAGCACCGCTCGGTGGCGATCAGCGACGCGCTCGCCCGTCGCCTCCGGGAGCGGGGTCAGCGCGTGACCGTGACCGCGCGCGACCTCGGCAAGGAATGAGCGCGGCACGCGCAGCGGACCCGACCTACCTGGCCCCGGCGTTCGTCGCGCTCGGGGGAGGGCACGGGCTCTCGGCGACGCTGTCGGCGCTGCGGCTCATGTCGGACCGGCTCACCGCGGTGGTCACGGTCGCGGACGACGGCGGCTCGTCGGGCCGCCTGCGGGACGAGCTGGGCGTGCTGCCGCCCGGGGACCTGCGCATGGCGCTCGCGGCCCTGTGCGACGACTCCGACTGGGGCCGGACGTGGCGTGACGTGCTCCAGCACCGGTTCGCCTCGTCGGGGGACCTGGACCGGCACGCGGTCGGCAACCTGCTGATCGTCGCACTCTGGGAGCTCCTCGGCGACACCGTCGAGGGCCTCGACTGGGTCGGGAAGCTGCTCGGCGCACGCGGTCGGGTCCTCCCGATGTCCGCGGTGCCGCTCCAGATCGAGGCCGACGTCGAGGACGGCACCGGCCGGACGACGGTGGTCCGCGGCCAGAGCGCGGTGGCGGTCACGACGGACCGGATCGCCCAGGTGCGCCTCGTCCCGGCGTCGCC
Organism: Cellulomonas jepli; assembly: GCF_047229345.1. NCBI lineage: Bacteria > Bacillati > Actinomycetota > Actinomycetes > Micrococcales > Cellulomonadaceae > Cellulomonas > Cellulomonas jepli. Next base: position 121,356 of record NZ_JBFTER010000001.1, read on the forward strand.
GCCCGCGTGCGTCGAGGCGGTCGAGGCGGTCGACGCGGCGGACTGGGTCGTCCTCGGGCCCGGCTCGTGGTTCACGTCCGTGCTGCCGCACCTGCTGGTGCCCGAGCTCTCGGCCGCGCTGCACCGGACCGCGGCGCGGCGCGTCGTCGTGCTCAACCTCTCGCCCGACTCGGGGGAGACCGCGGGCATGTGCGCCGAGGAGCACCTCGCGGTGCTGCACGAGCACGCGCCGGGGCTGCGCGTGGACGCCATCGTCGCCGACCCGGGAGCGGTCGACGACGTCGACGTGCTCATGACCAGGGCCGCGGCGTTCGGCGCGCGGGTGCTGCTGCGTCAGGTCCGGGTCGGGGACGGGTCCGCGCGGCACGACCCGCTGCGTCTCGCGGCGGCGCTGCGGGACGTCGTGGAGGGCTACCTCGGGGACGTCGGTACCCGCACGAGCTGACCTCAGGTGGTGGCAGGATGACGCCATGGCGCTGACGGCACAGGTGAAGGATGAGCTGGCACGGCTCCAGGTGGACAAGACGTCCTGCCGCAAGGCCGAGGTCTCCGCGACCCTGAGGTTCGCGGGCGGGCTGCACATCATCTCCGGCCGCATCGTGATCGAGGCCGAGCTCGACACGGGGATCGCGGCCCGACGGCTGCGCCAGGCGATCGCCGAGGTCTACGGGCACGGCAGCGACGTCATCGTGGTCTCGGCGGGCGGCCTGCGCCGCGGCAGCCGCTACGTCGTGCGGGTCGTCAAGGACGGGGAGTCGCTCGCGCGCCAGACCGGTCTGCTCGACAACCGTGGCCGTCCGGTGCGCGGGCTGCCGCCCCAGGTGGTGTCCGCAGGCGTCGGGGAGGCGGAGGCGGCGTGGCGCGGGGCGTTCCTCGCGCACGGCTCGCTGACGGAGCCCGGCCGGTCGTCGTCGCTGGAGATCACGTGCCCGGGGCCCGAGGCCGCGCTCGCGCTCGTCGGGGCCGCGCGGCGGCTCGGGATCACCGCGAAGGCGCGCGAGGTGCGCGGGGTCGACCGCGTCGTGATCCGGGACGGCGACGCGATCAGCGCGATGCTGGCCCGGCTCGGCGCGCACGACACGATGCTCGTGTGGGAGGAGCGGCGCGTGCGCCGCGAGGTGCGCGGGACGGCGAACCGGCTGGCCAACTTCGACGACGCGAACCTGCGCCGGTCGGCGCGCGCGGCGGTGGCCGCGGGGGCCCGCGTCGAGCGCGCGTTCGAGATCCTCGGCGCCGACCTGCCCGAGCACCTGCGCGAGGCCGGGGAGCTGCGGCTCGCCCACAAGCAGGCGTCGCTCGAGGAGCTCGGCAAGCTCGCGGACCCCGTGCTGACCAAGGACGCGGTCGCCGGACGGATCCGCCGCCTGCTCGCCACCGCCGACAAGCGCGCCGCCGAGCTGGGCATCCCGGACACCGAGGCGGGCCTCGCGCCGGAGCTGCTCGACCTGTAGCCACGGCGTCGCCGGCCGCCCACGGGCCGCCCACCTGCGGACCCGTCTCAGCGCGGACCATGGTCCCGGCGTGAGGTCGGTCACGGGTATAGGCTCAAGAACATCCGGTGGAGGTCAAGAGTCGGCCGCGCGCACAGCGTGGCCCTCGCTCGGCCGCCATCGGTGGAGCGCACATCGGCGTGCGTGCTCGTCAATCACCGCAACTGTGTGCGCCGGCCCTTCGTCGGCGCGTGCCGAGGAGGGCAAGTGACCATCCGCGTCGGTATCAACGGCTTCGGCCGCATCGGACGTAACTTCTACCGGGCGATTCTCGCGTCCGGGGCGGACATCGAGATCGTCGGTGTCAACGACCTCACGGACAACAAGACCCTGGCGCACCTGCTGAAGTACGACTCCGTCCTGGGACGTCTCCCGGTCGAGGTCACCTACGACGAGAAGTCGATCATCGTCGACGGCAAGGCCATCCGCGCGCTCGAGGAGCGCGACCCGGCGAACCTCCCCTGGGGCGAGCTCGGTGCGGACATCGTCATCGAGTCCACGGGCTTCTTCACGGACGCGACCAAGGCGAAGGCGCACATCGACGCCGGCGCCAAGAAGGTCATCATCTCGGCCCCGGCCAAGAACGAGGACGGCACGTTCGTCGTCGGTGTCAACCACACCGAGTACGACGCCGCGACGCAGCACATCATCTCGAACGCGTCGTGCACCACGAACTGCCTCGCGCCGCTCGCGAAGGTCCTCGACGAGGCCTTCGGCATCGAGCGTGGTCTCATGACCACGATCCACGCGTACACGGGCGACCAGAACCTCCAGGACGGCCCCCACAAGGACCTGCGCCGTGCGCGCGCCGCCGCCCTGAACATCGTCCCGACGTCGACGGGTGCGGCCAAGGCCGTCGCCCTGGTGCTCCCGCAGCTCAAGGGCAAGCTCGACGGCTACGCGCTGCGCGTCCCGGTCCCGACCGGTTCCGCCACGGACCTCACGTTCACGGCCGGTCGCGAGACGACGGTCGACGAGGTCAACGCCGCGGTCAAGGCCGCTGCCGCGACGGACGCCCTCCAGGGCATCCTCGTCTACACCGAGGACGAGATCGTCTCGAGCGACATCGTCACGGACCCGGCCTCGAGCATCTTCGACGCCAAGCTGACGAAGGTCATCGGCGACCAGGTCAAGGTCGTCGCCTGGTACGACAACGAGTGGGGCTACTCGAACCGCCTCGTGGACCTCACGGTCTACGTGGGCGAGCGTCTCTGACGCGTCGTCCCCCCACCAGCACGACAATGCGTCCGCGTGCGCCCCACGGCCCTCGGGTCGCGGGGCGCACGCGGACGTCGTCATGTCCCGGGCGGTCGGGCTCCGGTCCGGCTGCCCCGAGTCAGGAAGTAGGACCATGAAGACCATCGAGGACCTCGGGGACCTGCGCGGCAAGCGCGTCCTCGTCCGTTCCGACTTCAACGTGCCGCTCGACGGCACGACGATCACGGACGACGGCCGCGTGCGCGCGGCTTTCCCCACGCTGACGGCGCTGCTCGACGCGGGCGCCCGCGTGATCGTGACCGCGCACCTGGGCCGCCCGAAGGGCGCCCCCGAGGACAAGTACTCGCTCGCACCCGTCGCCGCCCGCCTCGGCGAGCTGCTCGGCAAGCCGGTCACGCTCGCGAAGGACACCGTCGGCGAGTCGGCGCGCGAGACCGTCGCCGCGCTCGGTGACGGTGAGATCGCCCTGCTCGAGAACATCCGCTTCGACCCGCGCGAGACCTCGAAGGTCGACGCGGAGCGTGCGGAGCTCGCCGGCGAGCTGGCGTCCCTCGCGGACGCGTACGTCTCCGACGGCTTCGGCGTCGTGCACCGCAAGCAGGCGTCGGTCTACGACGTCGCGCAGCAGCTGCCCGCGGCGGTCGGCAAGCTCGTCCTCAAGGAGGTCGACTCCCTCCGCAAGGCGACCGAGGACCCGGAGCGCCCGTACGTGGTCGTGCTCGGCGGCTCGAAGGTCTCCGACAAGCTGGGCGTCATCGCGAACCTGCTGACCAAGGCGGACCGCCTGCTCATCGGCGGCGGCATGGTCTTCACGTTCCTCGCGGCGAAGGGCTTCTCGGTCGGCAAGTCGCTGCTCGAGGAGGACCAGATCGAGACGGTCAAGGGCTACCTGGCGCAGGCCGAGGAGCGCGGCGTCGAGATCGTCCTGCCGACGGACATCGTCGTCGCGGACGCCTTCGCGGCGGACTCCCCGCACGACGTGGTCGCGGCCGACGCGATCCCCGACGAGCGCATCGGCCTCGACATCGGCCCGGCCTCCGCCGAGCTGTTCCGCAGCAAGCTCGTCGACGCCAAGACGGTCGTCTGGAACGGGCCCGCGGGTGTGTTCGAGTTCGAGGCGTTCTCGGGCGGCACGCGTGCGGTGGCGCAGGCCATCATCGACGCCGGCGCGAACGGCGCGTTCACGATCGTCGGTGGTGGCGACTCCGCCGCCGCCGTCCGGATCCTCGGTTTCGACGAGGCCGGCTTCGGTCACATCTCGACGGGTGGCGGCGCCAGCCTCGAGTTCCTCGAGGGCAAGACCCTCCCCGGCATCGCCGTCCTGGAGGGCTGATCTCATGGCAACGCGCATCCCGCTCATCGCGGGCAACTGGAAGCTCAACCTCGACCACAACGAGGCGATCCACCTCGTGCAGAAGCTCGCGTGGTCGCTCAAGGACGCGAAGCACGACTTCGCGGCTGCGGAGGTCGTCGTCCTGCCGTCGTTCACCGCGATCCGCTCCGTGCAGACGCTCGTGGACGCCGACAAGCTCGAGATCGGCTACGGGGCGCAGGACGTCTCGGCGCACGCGAGCGGCGCGTACACCGGCGAGGTCTCGGCTGCGCAGCTCGCCAAGCTCGGCGTCAGCTACGTCGCGGTCGGGCACTCCGAGCGCCGCGAGTACCACGCCGAGTCGGACGCGGTCGTCGCGGCCAAGGCCGTCGCGGCGTTCGGTGCGGGCATCGTCCCGATCGTCTGCGTCGGCGAGGGCCTCGACGTCCGCAAGGCGGGCGAGCAGGTGTCCTACACGCTCACGCAGCTCGAGGGCTCGCTCGCGGGCCTCACGCCCGAGCAGGTCGCCACGGTCGTCATCGCCTACGAGCCCGTCTGGGCCATCGGCACCGGCGAGGTCGCGACGCCTGAGGACGCGCAGGAGGTCGCCGCGGCGATCCGTGCCCGCCTCGCGGAGCTGTACTCGGCCGAGATCGCCGACGCCGTCCGCGTGCTCTACGGCGGCTCCGTGAAGTCCTCCAACGTGGCGTCGATCCTCGACAAGGAGGACGTCGACGGCGCGCTCGTCGGCGGCGCGAGCCTCGATCCCGAGGAGTTCGCGAAGATCGCGCGCTTCCAGGCGCACAACGTCGGCCTCTAGGCCCTCGTACCACCGCGGACGGGTGCGCGCTCGACGAACGCGCACCCGTCCCGTGGCGATGTTGGCCTTCCGGTGCCGGCGTCGCCTACCCTGTACCGCGGTCACCTGTACCGCACCCACCTTCGGGTGACGTCCCAGAACGAGTGAGGAACCGACGCCGACGTGGACGCCTTGCGCATCACCTTCCAGATCCTGCTGGTGCTGACCAGCGTCCTGCTGATCCCGCTGGTCCTGCTGCACAAGGGCAAGGGCGGCGGTCTGTCGGACATGTTCGGCGGTGGCATCACCAGCAGCGCAGGCAGCTCCGGGGTCGCCGAGCGCAACCTCAACCGGATCACCGTCACCGTCGCGATCCTGTGGGCGATCGTCATCGTGCTGCTGGGCCTGATCCAGCGCGTGAGCTAGGGGGCCGTCGTGGCGAGTGGTAGCGCGATCAGGGGTTCGCGTGTCGGTGCGGGCCCGATGGGCGAGGCCGAGCGGGGGGACAGCGCGCCGCGCGTGTGGATCTCCTACTGGTGCGCCAACGGGCACGAGACCCGGCCGAGCTTCGCCGAGGAGGCAGCTGCCGAGGCGCCCGTGACGTGGGACTGCCCGCGCTGCGGCTTCCCGGCCGGGCAGGACGAGGCGAACCCGCCGTCGCCCTCGAAGAACGAGCCGTACAAGACGCACCTCGCCTACGTGAAGGAGCGGCGTTCGGACGAGGACGGCGAGGCGATCCTCGACGAGGCGCTGGCCGCGCTCCGCGCCCGTCGCGGAGGCTGACGCGAGCGGCGCACCTGCTGGCAGCGCGAAGGGCGCCTGACCGTGAGGTCAGGCGCACTTCGCGCGTCTGCGTCCGCTGCCGCTCCGGGCCGGAGCCCGGGTCTGATCCGCGCCAGGCCGGGAGGCCCGCGGAGAGCCTCGGCCGGGAGGCCCGCGGAGGGCCTCAGCCGGGATGCCCGGGGCGGATCCGCCTCAGGCCGGGATGCCTGCAGCGGCCGCGGCGTCCACGAGCCAGAGCGTCCGCTCGCGCCCGTACGCCCCCGCGGCCGGCGTGGCGACGACCTCGGCGCCTGAGAGCGCCGCGCCGAGCTGCTCGGCCTTCTCGGCGCCCGCGACGACGAACCACACCTGGTGCGCGGCGTTGATCGCCTCGAAGGTCAGCGACACACGCTCGGGAGGCGGCTTCGGCGAGCCGTGCACACCGACCGTCGGCGTCCCCGTGACGGTCAGGGCGTCGTGCCCCGGGAACAGCGACGCGACGTGCCCGTCGGGCCCCATGCCGAGCAGCAGCACGTCGAGCTCCGGTGCGGCTGCGCCGTCGGCAGCGAACCGCGCGAGCTCCGCGGCATACGCCTCCGCGGACTGCTCCGGGGTGTCGACCCCGTCGCCGAGCGGGGGCATCGCGTGCACGTTCCCCGCCGGGAGCACGTCCGCGAGGCCGTCGAGCAGCGCCTCGCGGGCCTGGGTCTCGTTGCGGTCCGGGTCGCCCGACGGCAGGAACCGCTCGTCGCCCCACCACACGTGCACCCCGGACCAGTCGACGACGTCGCGGATCGGGCTGCGGGCGACGGCTCGGAGGAGCTCGATGCCGACGGTCCCGCCGGTCAGGCCGACGTGCACGGGGGAGTGCAGCGACTGCACGTCGAGCAGCCGGGTGAGCAGCCGCGCCGCGGCTGCCTCCGCGAGCGTGCCGGCGTCCGGGTGGACGACGACGCGGCGGCGGTGGTGCGGCTGCCGCTCGGGGGCCGCGACGGGCGGCTCGGGGGGCGGCGTGCTCATGAGCTCAACCTCGCGAGGCCCTTCTGCAGCACCTCGCCGTAGACCTCGTCGGCGTCGAGCCGGCGCAGCTCCTCGGCCAGGCACTCCCGCAGCTGCCGGATGGGCAGGGCGATGCGGTGCTCGGGCTGGTCGGGCTGGATGAGCGCCGCGGTCTTGCCGTCCGGGCGGTCCAGGACGATCGGGCCGGACGCGCGCTCGAGCCGGACCGTCGTGATCGCGGGGGCGTCGGCGAGGCGCTCGACGTCCACCGGGCAGCGCAGCGACTGCGCGAGCCACGCCGCGATGAGGTCGACCGACGGGTGCGTGCTCTCGCCCGAGACGACGACCCGCTGGACCTGCTCGTACGGCGGCTGGTCGAGCGTCGCCGCGATGAGCCCGCGCCACAGCGTCGCGCGCGTCCAGGCCAGGTCCGTGTCGCCCTCGGCGTAGACCTGCGCGAGCCGGCGCAGGACCTCGCCCGGCTTCGCGCACTGCGTCGAGTCGGTGATCCGGCGCTGGGCCATGCGGCCGAGCGGGTGCTGCGCCGGGTCCTCGGGGATCTCGTAGGGCCACCACACCACGATGGGCGCGTCGGGCAGCAGGAGCGGCATGACGAGCGTGTCGAGGTGCTGGGCGAGCGGCCCGACGGGACGCAGGACGATGACCTCGCTCGCCCCGGCGTCGCCGCCGAGCCGGATCTGCGCGTCGAGGCGGGACTCGCCCGCGGTGGTGTCCTCCGCGATGACGATGACGCGGCAGGGGTGCTCGCGGCTCGCGTCGTTCGCGGCCTCGATCGCCTCCTCGGCGTCGTGCCCGTCGACGTCGATGATGAGCGTGAGCACGCGACCGAGCGCGACCGCGCCGCCCTCGTCGCGCGCCTTGACGAGCCGGCGGTTGATCGCCCGCGTGCTCGTGCCGGGCAGGTCGATGATCACGGGAGCCTCCAGGCACGGCCGTCGCGGGCCATCATCTCGTCAGCGGAGTCGGGACCCCACGTGCCCGAGCGGTACGGGTCGGGCTTGCCCTTGGACGCCCAGTACGAGGTGATCGGGTCGAGGATCTTCCAGGACAGCTCGACCTCCTCGTGCCGCGGGAACAGCGGCGGGTCGCCCAGCAGGACGTCGAGGATGAGCCGCTCGTAGGCCTCGGGGGAGGACTCCGTGAACGCGTGCCCGTACCCGAAGTCCATCGTGACGTCGCGCACGGCCATCGCGGTGCCGGGGACCTTCGCGCCGAACCGCAGGGTCACGCCCTCGTCGGGCTGGACCCGGATGACGAGCGCGTTCTGGCCGAGCTCCTCGGTCGCGGTCGTCTCGAACGGCAGGTGCGGGGCGCGCTTGAACACGACGGCGATCTCGGTGACACGGCGCCCGAGGCGCTTGCCGGTGCGCAGGTAGAACGGGACGCCCGCCCAGCGGCGGGTGTCGATGTCGAGGCGGATGGCCGCGAACGTCTCCGTCGTCGAGGTGCTCGAGAAGCCTTCCTCCTCGAGGTACCCGACGACCTCCTCGGCGCCCTGCCACCCCGCCACGTACTGGCCGCGCGACGTGTGCCGCCCGAGGTCGCGGGGGAGCCGCACCGCCGAGAGGACCTTCTCCTTCTCGGCGCGGAGGTCGTCGGCGTCGAAGGACACCGGCTCCTCCATCGCGGTGAGCGCGAGGAGCTGCAGGAGGTGGTTCTGGATGACGTCGCGCGCGGCGCCGATCCCGTCGTAGTACCCGGCGCGCCCGCCGATGCCGATGTCCTCGGCCATCGTGATCTGGACGTGGTCGACGTAGTGCGAGTTCCAGATGGGCTCGAAGAGCTGGTTCGCGAACCGCAGCGCCAGGAGGTTCTGGACGGTCTCCTTGCCGAGGTAGTGGTCGATCCGGAAGACGTCGTCCGGGCGGAAGACCTCGGAGACGACGTCGTTGAGCTCGCGCGCGCTCTGCAGGTCGTGGCCGAACGGCTTCTCGATGACGACGCGGCGCCACGCACCCTCGCGGGGCTGCGAGAGCCCCGAGCGCGCGAGCTGCTGGCAGACGACCGGGAAGGAGCTGGGCGGCACCGACAGGTAGAACGCGTGGTTCCCGCCCGTCCCGCGCTTGGCGTCGAGGTCCTCGACGGTCTCCCGCAGCCGGTCGAACGCCGCGTCGTCGTCGAACGTGCCCTGGACGAACCGGATGCCCTCGGCGAGCTGGCGCCAGGTGGCCTCGCGGAACGGCGTGCGCGCGTGCTCCTTGACGGAGTCGTGCACGATCTGCGCGAAGTCCTGGTCCTCCCAGTCGCGCCGGGCGAAGCCGGTGAGCGCGAAGCCCGGGGGCAGCAGTCCCCGGTTGGTGAGGTCGTAGACCGCCGGCATGAGCTTCTTGCGGGCGAGGTCACCCGTGACGCCGAAGATCACGAGGCCGCAGGGCCCCGCGATCCTCGGCAGCCGACGGTCGCGCGGGTCGCGCAGCGGGTTGTTCGCCGCCGAGACCTTCGAGGGGCTCACCGGCTCACCCGCGCGAGGCCCTCGGTGACCGTCGCGAGCAGCTCCTGCCAGCTGGCCTCGAACTTCGTGACGCCCTCGGACTCGAGCGTCTCGGTGACCTCGTCGATCTCGATGCCGAGCGTCGCGAGGCCGTCGATCACCGACTGCGCCTCGGCCTGCGTGCCGGTCACGGTGTCGCCCGTGATGTCGCCGTGGTCGGCGACCGCCTGGAGCGTGGCCTCCGGCATCGTGTTGACGACGCCGGCGACGACGAGCTCGTCGACGTAGCGCGTGTCGGGGTACGCCTTGTCCTTGACGCCCGTCGACGCCCACAGCGGGCGCTGCGGACGCGCACCGGCCGCGGCGAGCTGCCGCCAGCGCTCCGAGGCGACGACCTCCTCGTACACCCCGTACGCGAGCCGTGCGTTGGCGATCGCGGCCTTCCCGCGCAGCGCGGCGGCCTCGGGCGTCCCGATCTCGTCGAGCCGCGGGTCGATCGCCGCGTCGACGCGCGAGACGAAGAACGAGGCCACCGAGGCGATCGGCGCGAGGTCGTGGCCGTTGGCCTTGGCCTTCTCGAGGCCCTCGAGGAACGCGTCGAGCACCGCGCTGTAGCGCTCGAGCGAGAAGATCAGCGTCACGTTGACGCTGATCCCCTCGCCGAGCACCGCGGCGATCGCCGGCAGGCCCTCGCGTGTCGCCGGGATCTTGATGAACACGTTGGGCCGGTCGACCGTGGCCCACAGGGCCTTGGCCGACGCGATCGTGCCCTCGGTGTCCTTGGCCAGGCGGGGGTCCACCTCGATCGACACGCGACCGTCGACACCGCCCGTGCTGTCGTGCAGCGGGCGCAGCACGTCGGCCGCCTCCCGCACGTCGTCGGTCGTGATCGTGAAGACGGCCGTGTCGACGTCGGCGCCCTGGCCGGCGAGCTCGCGCAGCTGCTCGTCGTAGGCGTCGCCCTTCGCGAGCGCGCTCGCGAAGATCGTCGGGTTCGTCGTCACGCCGACGACGCCGCGCGTCTCGACGAGGTCGGCGAGGTTCCCCGTGCGGAGTCGCTCGCGCGAGAGGTCGTCGAGCCAGATCGCGACCCCGGCCGCGGTGAGGCGGTCGAGGGCGCTGCTGCCGGACGGTGCCATGGTGGTTCCCCTTCCCTGCTGTTGCCGGCGCCCGGTGGTGCGGGAGCCGTGATGTCGGAGACCGAGGTCAGAGCTGGTCGCCGGTGCCGCTCTCCGTGGGGGTGGCGCCCGAGGCGGCCGGTGCGGCGTCGCCCGAGGCGGCCGCGATCGACTCGTGCGCGGCGGCCACGACGGCGTCGGCGGTGATGCCGAACTCCTCGTAGAGCGTCTCGTACGCCGCGGAGGCGCCGTAGTGCTCGAGCGAGACGCTGCGGCCCGCGTCGCCGACGATCTTGTGCCACGACAGCGCGATGCCGGCCTCGACGGAGACACGGGCGCGCACGGACGCCGGCAGGACCTGCTCGCGGTACGCGTCGTCCTGCTCGGAGAACCACTCGAGGCACGGCGCGGAGACGACGCGCGTGCCGATGCCGGCGGCCTCGAGCTGCTCGCGCGCCGCGACGGCGAGCTGCACCTCGGACCCCGTGCCGATCAGGATCACCTCGGGGGTCGGCGTGCTCGACTCGACCAGCACGTAGGCGCCGCGCGCGACACCCTCGGCACCGGCGAAGCCGTCCTCGCCGCGCGGGAACGTCGGGACGTTCTGCCGCGTGAGGATGAGGCCGACCGGGCCGTCGGTGCGCTCGAGCGTGGCCCGCCACGCCGCGGCCGTCTCGTTGGCGTCGGCCGGGCGGACGACGGCCAGGCCGGGGATGGCCCGGACGGCGGTGAGGTGCTCGACGGGCTGGTGCGTCGGGCCGTCCTCGCCGAGGCCGATCGAGTCGTGCGTCCACACGTAGATCGCCGGGACGCCCATGAGCGCCGCGAGGCGCACCGCGCCGCGCATGTAGTCGCTGAACGTGAAGAACGTGCCGCCGTACGCGCGCGTCAGGCCGTGCAGCACGATGCCCGAGAGGATCGAGCCCATGGCGTGCTCGCGGATCCCGAAGTGCAGGGTGCGGCCGAACTCGTCGCCGGAGAACTCGTGCGTCGAGCGCTCGGCCGGCAGGAACGAGGGCTGGCCCTTCATCGTGGTGTTGTTCGAGCCGGCGAGGTCGGCGGAGCCGCCCCAGAGCTCGGGCAGCACGTCGGCGAGCGCGGAGAGCACCTCGCCGGAGGCCGCGCGCGTCGCGACGGCCTTGCCCGCGGGGAACGTCGGGAGGGCGTCGGCCCAGCCGGTGGGGAGCTCACCGGCGCGGAGCCGGTCGAGCAGCGCCGCACGGTCCGGGTTGGCGGCACGCCACGCCTCGAACCTCGGCGCCCACTCGGCCTGCGCCTGCTTGCCGCGCTCGAGCGCCTTGCGGGTGTGCTCGATGACCTCGGGCGCGACGTCGAAGGTCTTCTCCGCATCGAAGCCGAGGGCCTCCTTGAGGCCGCGGACCTCGTCGGTGCCGAGCTTCGAGCCGTGCGAGCCGTGCGTGTTCTGCTTGGTCGGCGAGGGCCACGCGATGATCGTGCGCAGGCCGATGAACGACGGGCGGTCGGTGACGGCCTTGGCGGCCTCGATCGCGGCGTGCAGCGCGTCGACGTCCTCGACGTAGCCGTCGGCGCCCGCGGTCCAGTCGACGAACTGGACGTGCCAGCCGTACGCCTCGTAGCGCTTGAGGACGTCCTCCGTGAACGCGATCTCGGTGTCGCCCTCGATCGAGATGTGGTTGTCGTCCCACAGCACGATCAGGTTGCCGAGCTTCTGCGTCCCGGCGATCGACGACGCCTCGCTCGTGACGCCCTCCTGCAGGTCGCCGTCGGAGGCGATGACGTAGACGTGGTGGTCGAACGGGCTCTCGCCCGCGGGGGCTTCGGGGTCGAGGAGCCCGCGCTCGCGGCGCGCGGCCATCGCGAAGCCGACGGCGCTGGCCAGGCCCTGGCCGAGCGGGCCCGTCGTGATCTCGACGCCCTCGGTGTGCTTGTACTCGGGGTGGCCGGGGGTCTTCGAGCCCCACGTGCGCAGCGCCGCGATGTCCTCGAGCTCGAGGCCGAAGCCGGCGAGGTAGAGCTGGATGTACTGCGTGAGGCTCGAGTGGCCCGCCGAGAGGATGAAGCGGTCGCGGCCGAGCCAGTGCGGGTCCGCGGGGTCGTGGCGCAGGACGTTCTGGTAGAGCAGGTACGCGGCGGGCGCGAGGCTGATCGCCGTGCCGGGGTGGCCGTTGCCGACCTTCTCCACCGCGTCGGCCGCGAGGACCCGGACGGTGTCGACCGCCTTGTGGTCCAGCTCGGTCCAACCGACGGTCTGTGCCTGGGGGGCCTTCGCGTTCACCGCACCTCATTCCCGCCGCGGGCTCGATGCTCGGGGCGTCGATCGAACTGGCCGGGCGACCCTCGGTGGGTGCCGGTCACATGGCGTCCGGGCGGGGCCGACGGCCTCGCGGCGCACTGTGCATATCGAGCCTATCTCGCATTCCTCGTGGCGCGCGGTGCCGTCCCACCGTAGCGGATAGCGCTTTCCCAGCGCCACCGCCGCGGGCAGGGCGACCGATCTCACACCGCTCCGTGGTGCCCGGGGAGCGCTCCGGGGGCGGTCCGCGGGGACCGGGGCCGTACGATGGCCGGGCGACCACCCGACGAGACGAACGGAAGACCGCAGCGCGTGCGCACCACGAGCCCCGCCCCCCTGGACGACGCCGGAGCGTCCGGACGAGCGACCCCGTGGCGGCCCACCGTCGTGAACGTCGCCCCCACCGCCGCGCGGACCAGCGAGGACGCCGGCGCCGCGGACCGGGCCCGCCGGGTCCTGCGCCACCTCGGGGCGTACGTCGCCCTGACCAAGCCGCGCATCATCGAGCTGCTGCTCGTCACGACGCTCCCGACGATGATCCTCGCCGAGCGCGGGTTCCCGTCCGTGGGGCTCGTGCTCGCGACCCTCGTCGGGGGAGCCGCCGCGGCGGGCTCCGCGAACACGCTCAACTGCTACCTCGACCGTGACATCGACGAGGTCATGAACCGCACGAAGCGCCGGCCGCTGGTGACGGGGGAGATCACCCCGCGCGCCGCGCTCGTGTTCGGGCTCGTCCTCGGGGTGCTGTCGATCGCGTGGTTCGCGCTCGTCGTGAACCCTGCCGCCGCGTGGCTCACGTTCGGCGCCATCGCGATCTACGTCGTCGGCTACACGATGATCCTCAAGCGCCGCACCGCGCAGAACATCGTGTGGGGTGGGGCGGCGGGCTGCATGCCCGTGCTCATCGGTTGGTCCGCGGTCACCGGCACGGTGTCGTGGGCCGCGGCGCTGCTGTTCGGAGTCATCTTCTTCTGGACCCCGCCGCACTACTGGCCGCTGTCGATGAAGTTCCGGCGCGAGTACGCCGCCGCCGGGGTCCCGATGCTCCCCGTCGTCGCGGCCGACACCAAGGTCGCCCGCGAGATGATCGCGTACACCGTCGCGATGATCGCGTGCTCGCTCCTGCTCGTCCCCGTGGCGGGCATGACGTGGGTCTACGGCGTCGTCGCGCTGGTGCTCGGCGCCTGGTTCCTGTGGTCCTGCATCGGCCTGCTGCGGCGCGCGCAGGACCCGTCGCGCGGCAAGCTCGGCGCGATGAAGGTGTTCCACGGCTCGATCACCTACCTCACGCTCCTCTGCGTCGCCGTCGCGGTGGACGTCTTCCTCCCCATCTGATCGCGGCCGGTCGATGCCCGAGGACCGGCCGGATCCTGCGGGGCCCCTGCACGACGCCGTGCGGGACTACCTCGCGCACCTGACCGTCGAGCGCGGCCTCTCGGCGAACACGCTGGGTGCCTACCGCCGGGACCTCGCGCGGTACGTGCAGTACCTCGAGGCCGCCGGCCGGCGTGCGCCGGCCGACGTGACCGAGCGCGACGTCGAGGACTTCGTGCTCGTGGTGCGCACCGGCTCCGACGGGGGTGCGGTGCTGTCCGCGTCGTCGGCCGCCCGCGCGGTCGTGGCCGTCCGGGGGTGGCACCGCTTCTGCGCGCTCGAGGGGCTCACGGGGACCGACGCCGCGAGCGCCGTCCGCCCGCCGGCGCAGCCGCGACGCCTGCCCAAGGCGATCTCGACCGACGACGTCGAGCGGCTGCTCGAGGCGGCCGGCGCGGGCGACGGCCCGGGGCCGCTGCGCGACCGGGCGCTGCTCGAGCTCCTCTACTCGACCGGGGCGCGCATCTCCGAGGCCGTCGGGCTCGACGTCGACGACCTCGACCTCACGCCGGGTCGCTCCGCGGTGCGCCTGCTCGGCAAGGGCAGCAAGGAGCGCGTCGTCCCGGTGGGCAGCTACGCGGTCGAGGCCGTCGAGGCCTACGTCGTGCGCGGGCGCCCGGCGCTCGCCGCCGCCGGGCGCGGGACGAGCGCGCTGTTCCTCAACACGCGCGGGTCCCGGCTGAGCCGGCAGAGCGCGTGGGCGGTGCTGCGGGCCTCGGCCGAGCGTGCGCAGCTGCCGGCCTCGGCCCACGTGTCCCCGCACACGCTGCGGCACTCGTTCGCGACCCACCTGCTCGCCGGCGGGGCCGACGTGCGCGTCGTGCAGGAGATGCTCGGGCACGCGTCGGTGACCACGACGCAGGTCTACACGCTCGTGACGCGGGACACCCTGCGCGAGGTCTACGCGACCGCGCACCCGCGGGCGATCCGCCGCGAGCCGGCTGGTCGCTGAGGCCCGTCGCCAGCCCGGTCGCCGACCCGTCCGGGAGGCCGGTACCGCGCGATCCAGGCGGACCCCGGGTCGAGCGGGGTGGTCCTCGCGCGACGCCGGCTGCGCGGAAAGCGCACGTGCGTGCGGTCTGTCGCACGCTCGCTGAGCGAGCCCTCCGGTAGGTTGTGCGCGTGGCGAGCGAGCAGACGACCGAGGCGATCCTCGACCCCGTCGGGCGAGCGCTGCCCGAGTTCCCCGTCCCGGCACCCCTCCCGAGCCACGGTCCGGCCCGCGTGATCGCGATGTGCAACCAGAAGGGCGGGGTCGGCAAGACGACCTCGACCATCAACCTCGCGGCGTCCCTCGCGGAGTACGGGCGCCGCGTCCTGATCGTCGACTTCGACCCCCAGGGCGCCGCGTCGGTCGGGCTCGGGGTCAGCCCGCACGAGCTCGACCGCACGGTCTACAACCTCCTGATGGAGCCCCACGCGTCGATCCACGAGGTCATCCACGCGACGGCGGTCCCCGGCCTCGACCTGCTGCCGGCCAACATCGACCTCTCGGCCGCCGAGGTCCAGCTCGTCGGCGAGGTGGCCCGGGAGTCCGTGCTGGCGCGCGTGCTGCGGCCGGTGGCCGACGAGTACGACGTCGTGCTCATCGACTGCCAGCCGTCGCTCGGCCTGCTCACGGTGAACGCGCTGACCGCCGCGCACGGCGTCCTCATCCCGCTCGAGTGCGAGTTCTTCGCGCTGCGCGGGGTCGCGCTGCTCATCGAGACGATCGAGAAGGTCCGCGACCGGCTCAACCCGCGCCTCGAGGTCGACGGGATACTGGCCACGATGTACGACCCGCGGACGCTGCACGCGCGCGAGGTGGTGGCCCGGCTCAACGAGGCCTTCGGCGACACGCTCCTGCACACCGTGATCGGCCGGACGGTCAAGTTCCCGGACTCCTCGGTGGCCGCGGAGCCCATCACCACCTACGCGCCGACCCACAGCGGCGCCACGGCGTACCGGCAGCTGGCCCGTGAGCTCATCGCCCGTGGCGACGCCGCCTGAGGCGGCCTCCGCAAGCGCGACGACGCCCCCGCAGCCCGAGGTCCCCGGACGCGCCGCGCCCGGCGCCGGCGGCTTCGAGGTCCACCTCACGAACTTCTCGGGTCCCTTCGACCTGCTCCTGGGGCTCATCGCCAAGCACAAGCTCGACATCACCGAGGTCTCGCTCGGTCAGGTGACCAACGAGTTCATCGCGCACATCCGGGCGGCCGAGCGCGCGGCGGCCGAGGGTGGCACGTCGTGGGACCTCAGCCAGGCGAGCGAGTTCCTGGTGGTCGCCGCGACGCTGCTCGACCTCAAGGCGGCGCGGCTGCTGCCCGCGGGCGACGTCGAGGACGCGGAGGACCTCGAGCTCCTCGAGGCGCGGGACCTGCTGTTCGCCCGGCTGCTGCAGTACCGCGCGTACAAGGTCGTGGCGCGCGACCTCGGCGAGCGGCTCGCGGCCGAGGCGCGGCACTTCCCCCGCACGGTCACGCTCGAGCCGCAGCTCGCGGCGCTCCTGCCCGAGCTCGTGTGGCAGATCGGGCCCGACGAGCTCGCGGTCCTGGCGGCCAAGGCGCTCGCGCCCAAGGCCCCGCCGCCCGGCGTCGACATCAGCCACCTGCACGCCCCGGCGGTCTCCGTGCGCGAGCAGGCCGCGGTGCTCGTCGACCGGCTGCGGCACGGCGGCGCGCTGTCCTTCCGGGCGCTGACCGCGGACGCCGACGCCACGATCGTCGTGGTCGCCCGGTTCCTCGCGCTGCTCGAGCTGTTCCGGGAGGGCGCGGTCGGGTTCGACCAGGTGCAGCCGCTCGGCGAGCTCACGGTGCGCTGGACGGGGGCCGAGGAGGGCGACGTCGCGGTGTCCGACGACTTCGACGAACCCGGCGACGGGACCACAGCGGAGGGCACCGCGCCGCCGCCGACCGCCCACCTCGCCGTCGACCCGACCGACCAGCCGCAGGAGCCCCCCGCATGAGCCAGGTCCCGCAGTCCGACGCGGTCCCGCAGGACGCCACGCCCGCGGTCGACGGGTCCGCCGCCCCGGCCGACGCGACGGAGGTGGCAGCCGACGAGCTCGCGTTCGACGTCGACGACCTGCCCGGCGGCGCGCTCGCGGCGCTCGAGGCCGTGCTCATGGTCGCCGACGAGCCGATCCCGGCCGTCCGGCTCGCGTCGGTGCTCGCGCTGCCGACCGCGCGCGTCGAGGAGCTCCTCGACACGCTCGCCGCGGAGTACCGCGGGGACCACGGCGGGCGCCCGCGCGGCTTCGAGCTGCGGCTCGCGGGGGCGGGGTGGCGGATCTACTCCGCGTCGGCCTACGCCGACGTCGTGGGGCGCTTCGTGCTCGAGGGGCAGACCGCGCGGCTCACGCAGGCCGCGCTCGAGACGCTGGCGGTCATCGCGTACCGCCAGCCGGTCACGCGCGGGCAGGTCTCGGGCGTGCGCGGGGTCAACGTGGACGGCGTGGTGCGGACGCTCACGGCGCGCGGCCTGGTCACCGAGGCAGGCACCGAGCCGACGACCGGTGCGGTGCTCTACGAGACCACGGGATACTTCCTGGAGCGGATGGGACTCGCGAGCCTGGACGAGCTGCCACCGCTCGCGCCCTACCTACCAGACATCGACACGCTCGAGGGCGTGGACAGGGCAAACGGAGAGGCACGATGAGCGCATCGGACGGACGGCGCGGCGGCACAGGGCGACCTGAGCGAGCCGACGGAGGCACGGGACGCGCAGGAGCGGGCCGCGGCGGCCAGGGCGGCGGCGCGGGTCGCTCGCAGGGCGGCGGCGC